>VGZN01000052.1 GCA_016872635.1 Planctomycetota bacterium
TGCAGTATCTCTTTGATAGCAACTTCACGATCCAACTCCTCATCTTTCGCAACGGAGACTTTCCCGAGTCCGCCACGAGCCAGATCCCGTACGACCCGGAATCGTCCGACAGAATTGCTGCCCGTGTTGGACGGCGATGGCATCTGCATTGTGGTCGACCCGAATTGATCGATACGATGCTGCCATTCCGGTGGCATGTTCAAATCGGTGTACCCGCTGAGCTGAGCAAAATCGATCGCCCCACTCGGTCCGTCGTTAGCGATTCCTTGTAAACTTCCTTCCACCGATCCCGCGTTATCGATGCGCCGCGCTACGAGTTGCTCTAGCAAGCTCCGGTCAGGCTCGCGAATATATTTCCTCTCGACCATGATGTGGCCGATGGATTTATTCTTTGTTTCGAACCAAGCGTTCCCCGCATCGAGCAATTGATGGGGTTCTATGAACTTCAGTTGCAACGCTAATATTGCGAACAACAAACTCTCGTCGCTCGAGTTGCGCATGATTGGCCTCCGATTACTCCAAGGTTCTTTAGGCGACCGCTTCAGATAGTCAGCAACCTCGGCAGCTTGAAGCCACCGCATTCTAACGACTGCCTCGAGCAACACGCACTCTGGGACTCCATTTTTCCGGTATAGAATCTCTATGGCGAAAAAAAAAGAGCGGCGGAAATCATTGCTTCCGCCGCTCGTGCTTGTCAGGAACTCTGTTTTAGCAACAGTTGTCGGTCACCTTCGATCGCGACTACTTCTTAGTCTTGTTCGGAGTCGGGTTCGCGGTCTTGTTCGGTGCCTTTGGATTCTTTACTTGGTTTTGAGCCGCTGGCTGACTGGCAGCTGGTTGTGGGGCCTTGGGTGGCTGTTGGGTCGCAACGGGGAGTTTGGCAGGTGCCGACTCCATCAATTGCTCGAGTGCACGGTCCATCTCAGGCGTGTAATGCGCGGTTCGCTTGACAACGACACCTTTGCCGTCGATCAAGATGGTAACCGGTACACTGAGCACCCCCAGCTTCACCGCCAACGCACTTTGGAAGCCACCTTGCTCATGGATGTGTGACCATGGATATTTCGTACCGTTCTGCTCGAGGAAGGCTAATGCGGATTGTGGATTGGTATCCAGGTTCACCCCTACGATCTGTAGATTCTGTTTTGCGTAGCGGGCTTGGACCTTGCGAAGTTCCGCCATGTCCTGTTTGCATGGTTCACACCATGTTGCCCAGTAGTGAACGATCGTTGGACCGTTGGTTTGGAAGTCCTTGCCGTCGAGGGTTTTGCCGCGAAGGTTCAGCGTTTTTCCTTCGAGGTTGAGTCTCGCAATCGCTCCAGCAGCTTTCTGCCCTGCGTCGGTATCTGGAAAATTGACGGCGACTTTGCGGTACCAAGTTTCAGCTTCTTTTTCTTCGCTTCCGAGCTCATGATTCAGGCCGATTTGGATCATCGCTTCGGCAGCTTCTGAGGATTCGGGGAAATCCTCTGCAAACTGGGCAAGATTTTTCATGTGCGATTCCATGATCACCGGATGATTGGCTTTCGGATCTGCCATCTGGACCATGTTCTCGGTAGTGATGACTCGGAACGCCACATAAGCCTGATGCTCTTTGCCGGAGGGGAGGTCGCTCAGAGAAGTCTCTAAGGATTTCAGTTGCTCCAAACCATTCGGGTAAGCACCGGTTTGTGCAGCGGAGCTTACGGAGTCAGCAAATTGACGGATCCAGGAGCCCATGTCCTCGGTCCCTCGGGTCGCTTGGATCAACTTCCTCAAGAGGTTGGCCCGCTCGTCCTGAAGCTCTGGTGTCCCGTTCCCGCTGTCGCGCATTTCCGTATCGATGCGATCCAATTCGGTGAGCAGGGTCTGCATGGCTGGTGACATGCCACCTTCGGTTGGGTTTGTCGTCGCATTGCGATTTACTGCAACCGAAGGAAAGAAGAACCCCGCGTCTGCGACCACGTTTGTGTCGTTGAGAGCCCGAGGTAAATCGGTCAATCGCCAAGTCGTACCGACCTGTACCAAGGTGCCCATCAGAAGTTGCTGGCTGGTGGAATCACTTTCAACGATGGCGATCACATTTTCGTACGCGATTAGGTCCTGTGCCGAGCCTTCCGTTCCCTCGGGGATCAACCCTGGTTTATCGGCTGCGAAATGTGCCCATTTCGACGTGGGTGTCACCACTTTCTGAGTCTTCAAGGTTGTGGCGAATCCCTCTCGAGTCGAATCGAGTCGCTGACTGAGTTGGTTTTCTTTTTCCTCACCAAGCTTTAGATTCGTAAGCTCTGTTTCTGATAGCAGGAGGCGTTTGAAGCGGTCCTCGTCCTGAGTTTTGAGCGCCTCGACCACTTCGAAGGTTACTTCCTCGGCAGAAATCTGTTTCCACGTATCGATTTTGCCATCTTCGTTCTTATCGAGACCCCACCGCGTTCCTGCGGTTCCCAACCAACGGTATTGGTCGGCGACACCATTGAAATCGCTATCGATGTCCCGATAGACTTCGACACCGTCCTTGTAATAACACCATTGATCCACATTGCGATCCCCGTTGGTGTCTGCAAATCGCCGGAGCGTTTGTCCCTCGGGGTCATAGATCATCAGACCATCCGATCCATTCCGCGTTTCGTACTTACCAGTGCATTTTTCTTCGTCGGCCGGTTGCACTTTGTCATAGTTCACCCCAGACTGACGAGGGCTGTAGCTCAAACCTCTAGCGACTAGTTTGTCAGGTTGCTGGGCCAGCACATCGGGTGCTAGGGTCAAGCAGGCGGTGGGGAGCACCGTCCAAGCTAGACAAGACTTCAACACCCCTACGATCCTTCGACGATTGTTGCTGCGCATCCAACGGTACTCCTAGCGTTTCTGCCTCGCGTACTACGACTATCAGGCATCTTTTCGAACAGCATGCCAGGGCGAGTTTAGCAAAAACGATAGGCGGGTTCCTAGACCAGTCACTTTTTGACGACGGTCACTGATTCCTGACGGTTTACTAAGCCGTACAGATCCATTGTCGGTGATTGAACCCTCGCTTGCTCGCGGCAAAGTGTTGCTAGCAATCTCCTGTGTTTACTCTTTTTTTGGTTTCTCATGATGCTGAAGTTTCCACGCGTTCGGATCCCCGATCGCTTCTTGCCAAGACAGGTTGCTGGTCAACACAACGACGTTGGCCGTCGTCATCTCGATCCCTTTCTCGGCGAGTTGAGTTGCTAGCAATTCCATCCCTGGATTATGACCGATCACGAGAAGCCGTTCAGCTTCTCGATGATGATGCTCTATCGCGTTGAGGATGGTCGATGGCATCGCCAGATAGAGTTCGTCGACAAACTCGACGATCACTTCGTAGGACTGGTGTTTCGCCCAAGCCCGCTGTAATCCGTAGAGTGTCTCTTTGGCTCGCGTTGCTGTGCTGCAAAGGATTCGAGTTGGGACGAGGTGATTCTCCTGCATCCATTCGCCTATAAGGGGGGCAGCTTTTTTTCCGCGGGCATTGAGTGGTCGGTCAAAATCGGAAAGGGATTCATCGGCCCAGTCACTTTTAGCGTGCCGCATGAGCATCAGAGCAATCATGGAGTCCTACCTACAACATGGTGTTTTTCCTACAGGGCTCTTCTCGCGTTCCTTCTCGCGGGTCTGGTGCGCGTAGATTTGCGTTAATCCGAGAGAGAACATCAGCAACGAGTATTCGATGCTCGAAAAGGAGATTTCGTGAAAGGCCATTTGGATCGCGTGGACTGCGATCATGCAGAAGCTTAGAACAGCTGCGCTCCTACCAGGGGGACTCGACGCCGGATTGCTGTAGACATACCAAGCAATTTTGAGCATCGCTGCCGTGGCCAGGAGAAAGAGGATGAAACCTATCAATCCCAAGTCGACGAGAAGCCCTAGGTAGTAGTTGTGGTGCACGTAACCTCGGATCGACTCGAGCCGAATATCGGTTGTTCGATCATCGAGGTAGGGGCGATTGTAGACTTGGAATTGATTGAAACCGAATCCTGCCAGCGGTTTGTCTCGAAACATTTTCATCGACACATAGGCAAATGCGCCCCGCATTTTGGTGCTTTCTAGAGTCTCCGTCGCACTGTATTCACGCTTGAACGCTACCAAGTTAGGGCCGATCACCAAACCACCCACTGTACCTGCTATGGCGAGAGTACCGAGGGTTGCTACCCGTGTTTTTCCTTTCAGCATGGTGGCTAAAAGGATCACGACGATTGCCATCGCCCCCATCCATATGCTTCGTGTGTAGGTCAGCAGTAATCCGATGGCATAGATCGGGGTCAGAAAAAGGGTGAGGCACCACACGCTATAGCGTCTCGGGTAAAGCCAAACAGGAAACGCCCATAACGCAGCGAGGCTAGCGCTGATACACATACCGAGTCGAACGGATTGCAGCATCGGTCCCCTTGCCCGACCGAAATGGATCCCGATTTTTGGATCACCGATAAATCCAGGGAATACCAAAGACCATTGCTTGGTGACTTCAAACGCTGCTGTAACGCTAAGGTAGAGACCGAAGACCAGAATAACCCCTAATGCAACCTTCAAGGTCGACCCCTTAGGGTCCGAGTGTCGCATGATGTAATACAAAAAGGCTGGTACCAAGTATCCGTTGACCAAGTGCATGGTGGTGCTGGGTTGCCCCTTGACCTCAGTACCGAGTGGAGACATCAAGGTTCTAAGAATTAGCCAAGCCAAAAAAAGGAACAGATAGAAATCTGCTCCGTTGTGAGGCTTCCAGGTAGCTCTTCCTGTCCACAGATCAAAGGTTATTTGCGCGACGAGCACCACCAACCACAGTCGATCGGCTGTGATTGTTGCGCCGATTTCGATCGATGCGAACTCTTGGGGGAAAACACTGGTGGCGACTAAAAAGATAGCGGTACCGATCACCACATCATGGATCTGGATGAGGATCAAAATCCAAACGAGGGCTGCAAGTCCGACTAGTAGAACTGTGAATTCCAACGTTTTTCCTCATCCCGCACAGGCAAAAACACCTGCTGAAATTCCGCCCTCTGAAGCTGCTGTTATCTGATGTTTGCCCCAACAGCTGAACCGACCGTGAGTTTGATTCACTGTTCACCTCCTAGCTTTGGTTCTTATCGGCGATTCATGATGGAGGTTGACGGTCCGCATTCAGGTTCCTTAGGGAAACGCGTTAGCTGGGGCTCGTGCGTCCCGCAGGATCGCTACAACCCTTACATTCCCCTTAATGGCCTTCGGAATTACCGGTCCTTCACGAGGATGCGACAAACTTACTCGGGGGTAAAAAGCAATCCTTCACGCAATGTCTTATGGCAACCCCTTTGCTACTTTGGATTTACTCTATGTCGCCCTTATTGCGGGAAGCTGCCTTGCTCGCCTACCAGCGAGTGACTAAGCAGTATCGTCAATCGCTCGTGAATCGCTTTCAGTCACACGCTTCGTTTCCTGGGGCTGTTCTTTTTTACCATCGGGTCGCCGATACCGTTCCTAACTCTTGGTCGATTTCAAACCGCAATTTCATCCAGCATTTGGATTGGCTCAGCGAACGGTTTGACTTTGTCAGTTTGGAGGAAACACGTCAGGCGCAGCTTTCTGGATCGCGCAGCCGTGCAGCGGTACATATCACTTTCGATGACGGTTACTCAGAGAATTGGCTGGTTGCTCTGCCTGAGTTGACCCGGCGCGGCATCCCTGCGACCTACTTTGTATCGACGCATTACATCGAATCCGGTGAACCGTTCCCGCATGACGTAGCAGCCGGAACACCTTTGCCTCCCAATACTCTCGCCGAGATTCAGTCGATGGTCGAGACTGGTATTACCATCGGAGCTCACTCGCATACCCATGTGGACTTCGGCAGAGACCTTTCCGATGACATACTGCGACGTGAAATCTCCGACGTTAGGAAGAAGCTTCAGGATTGGACTGGACAATCGATCCATTACTTTGCATTTCCCTATGGTCTACCTTCCAACGTATCGCAGCGTGCGATCGATATGGTTTTCGAGTCTGGGTTTTTGGCATTTGTGACTGCTGCTGGTGGTTTCAATTTCCCAGGTGGTGATGATCGCCATCTGCAGCGGATCCATGCGGAATCCGGCATGGCTGCACTTACTAATTGGTTAACCTTCGATCCTCGCAAGACCATGCGTGGTTCACCCATCCAGTATTCTTCGAAGAAGCTGGATTCGCTCTTGGATACCACTGCATCATGCTAACGTGTACCGTCGGCAAACCTCTAGAAACCTCCTCCACTGAGACTACGTCACTCGCTGCATCGTATCATGACCGGCCTTCGTTATCGTTGGTCACACGGCATTCGGATCGCGTCAGTGAATTAGGCAGACCACTACGAGCCGTTTTCCTGCTAAGTAGCATGCCAGTTGGTGGAGCGGAAACCCTCTTGGTAAACATGATGCGACGATTTCGCCCAGATAGGGTCGTCCCCGCGATCGCTTGCATGAAAGATCTAGGCACCCTCGGGGGATCGATCCAATCCGAGTTTCCTACCACGAGCCATTGGCTCCGTCATAAATACGATTTTTTCATCGTTGATCGACTAGCAGATCATTTCGTTCGGGAGCGAGTTGATGCCGTCGTCACCGTGGGTGCTGGCGACAAAATGTTCTGGGGTCGTATTGCAGCTCGTTTGGCTGGCGTCCCTGTTGTTTGTTCCGCACTTCATTCGACTGGTTGGCCCGATGGTGTTGGTCGCCTGAATCGTATGCTCACTCGCTGGACGGACCGTTTTATCGCGGTCGCCAAGTCTCATGGGGAGTTTCTCCGTGATTGGGAAAGGTTCCCTGAAAACAAGGTTGTGGTCATCCCAAACGGTGTCGACACTTTTAAGTTCAGACCGGATGAGGCCGCCAAGTTGGATGTTCGCCGCGAACTAGAGCTTGCCCCATCCACTCCGTTGGTTGGCATTGTTGCGGCACTGCGACCTGAGAAGAACCATTCCCTTTTTCTGGAAATGGCTAAGGGGGTCTTAAAGGATCATCCTTCTGCAAAGTTCTTGATTATCGGTGACGGGCCTGAGCGTAGCACCATTGAGCATCGTATTCGCGAACTCGATCTCCGTGGTTCCGTCATCCTTTTGGGATCTAGATTGGACACCGATCGTCTAGTCGCTGCTTTGGATGTTTTTTCCCTTACCAGTCTTAACGAAGCGAGTCCGGTATCCATCCTCGAGGCTATGGCCTGCGGTGTCCCTGTCGTTTCAACACGCGTCGGTTCTGTCGCCGAGTCGGTTTTGGATGCCTGGAACGGTTTCACCGTCGGTAGTGGGGACTCTCATGGCTTATCTTCGGCGGTATCTTCGATACTCGCCGATCGCGAATTGGCTTCGTTGCTGGGCTCGAATGGTCGACAGCATGTCGTTGAGTCATATTCTTTGGATTCGATGGTAGCCGGGTACGAGGAGTTATTGGCTACGGTCTTTGTCTCCAAAAGACCTTGGTTGTTTCCTGAAGGGTCGGTCGTTCCCTCTACTCCATAGGATTCCTACCTTTGCCTTCCCTGCGTTAGCGTTGTTTCGATGCTTGTTCGAGCAACTCATAGATTCTCTCATCATGGAGAGTATCGGCAATCATGTGGGCACCATCGAAACTACCGTGCCTCGTGTGGGCGTTGGGTACGGATATAACAATGGCGTTGGCTGCTACGCCAGCTTTGGTACCGTTTTCGCTGTCCTCCAGCACTAGCATATCCACCGGTGATATCCTCATGATCGAGGCTGCTTCGTGATAGATATCCGGGTATGGTTTTCCCTGCTTGACGTCCTCTGCAGTAACCAAAAAATCCATTCTCTTCAGGATCTTGGCCATATCTAACGCTCGCTTCGCGAACTTTCTCGTCGAGCTAGTTGCTACTCCTTTGGGCAAGCCTTGGTTTTCGATGCTGTCCAAGAGCTTTGGCACGCCCTCCATTGTGGCTAGCCGTTCTTCAAGTATCGTTTCAAAGATATCATCCGTCTCCTTTTGGAGCTCTTGCCACGTTTCGCTTAGCCCTTCCTGTTCGATAAGTACACCGAACGCTTTGGGTGCTGGCAACCCTATCATGCATTTGCGTACTTCGTCACGGTACACCTTACCCCGTCTCCTTAGCAACTCTTTACCTACTTCTTCATAGAGGTCCTCCGTATTTAGTAAGAGTCCATCCATGTCGAGAGCTACGCCTCTCACTCGTTTTCCGCTTCCCAATATGCCCTTGCTCCGAACTTCCGTTTCTTTGAATGCCTTCCAGCCAATGAACTTGTGGAAAACCTGTCGCTTGCCGTGGTTTGCTGTTGCTGCCCAGGGTGCTTGTTAACCTCTTTAAAAACCCTGTTGGTTTCTCCTTTTCCTACCAACGGTTCTTCCAGTTTATCCTACATTGCAACAACATGTTTTCCACAACACTTGGAGTGTCTTCGCCTTCGCTTTTGGCTTGGTACATCGCTGGTTTGGTGTACTTTTTGACAGTTTTCCCAGCCTCTCTACAACAACTACAAGTTTATAAATAACTTACTTCTATCTGGCCTAAGTCCTTACTTACTTTTGGTCATGGTCCAACCATCCCCCAAGGATGCGTCTTTGGTCACAATGGGAATACCATCTCGGACATAGCAAGGATCGAACTCGTCGGAATCGAAGAGTCCTAAGTTGTTGACGACTTGGACGTGCCTCCCTATCCGAGCGTTTTTATCGAGGATAGCACCGTCGATGAGACTGCCCGCGGCGATACCTACGCGAGGCTTTCCAATACTGACCAGGCGAGCGAGTTCTTCGTCGGTTTCGGAGTAGTCGGCACCCATGACGATGCTGTTTCGTATGGTTACCCCTTCTCCGATGATGCATCGAAGGCCGATAACGCTGTTTTCGATGATGGTTCCTTTTCCGATCCGACAACCGTCGGCGACCAGAGATCCTGTGACCGTCGCTCCATCGATGACGGTGGGGGGCAGGAAGCGAGCCCTCGTGTAAACGGGTTTGTCGGCGGAAAAGAGGTCAAAAGGAGGGTTTGGCGTCGTCAGTGAAAGATTAGCTTCGTAGAAGGCTCGAATCGTACCGATGTCTTCCCAGTAATCGTCAAAAAGATGGACTTGAACCTTTCGAGAGCGAATAGCAGCTGGGAAAACTTCTTTTCCAAAGTCGCTGTAGTTGGTTTTGTTGAGGATATCGAAAAGAAGACTCTTGTTGAAAATGTAGAGGCCCATGCTGGCCAAACAGTCGCGACCACGCGACGGTATCCCCATCGAATCGATCCAACCGGGGGTCATAGCGACCATGTTGATCTCTTCGTCGGTCTTTGGTTTTTCAAGAAACCCGACCACACGACCGGTATCATCGCACCGCATGATGCCAAGTGCATGAGCCGCGGAACGAGCTACTGGAATCGCTGCAATAGTGACGTCAGCACCCGACTTGATGTGCGTTTCAAGCATGTCGCTGTAATCCATGCGGTAAAGTTGGTCACCGCTCAGGATCAGGACGTAATCGCAGTCTTCATCGTCAAAGTAACGAAGGTTTTTACGAACCGCGTCAGCGGTACCTTCGAACCAAGCAGTCTCGCTCTCCATCGTTTGTTGAGCAGCCAGCAACTCGACGAAACCACCGCTAAAATTGTCGAAACGATAGGTTTGGCGGATGTGCTGGTGGAGCGAGACGCTGAGAAACTGAGTAACGACGTAGATTCGATTGATGCCGCTGTGGAGGCAGTTGCTGATGGGGATGTCAATAAGACGGTATTTTGCAGCCAACGGCACAGCTGGCTTAGCACGGATCTTGGTCAAAGGGAAAAGACGTGTGCCACGACCACCACCAAGAATCAACGAGATTACCTTCCGCATATTGGTAAGCATAACCGGGCAAGCCTTTCAACGAGGGAGCAACAACAACGAAGACCAGCTTATTCTACCCAAGGCAGAGATTTTAACACGAAGGCCAAAAAAAGAGTTAAGATCGTAGGCATGAACGAAGCATGGATAGAAAAAACCACAGCAGCGGACCTGCTAGAAAAACTGATTAGTTACGACTCGGTAAGCGACAAAAGCAACGAGTCTATAAGCCGTTTCGTCGCCGATAAGCTCGAAGATCTAGGGTTTGGGATTGAATGGCACACCTTCAAGGACGCCAACGGCATCACTAAAGTGAGCATCGTCGCCAAACGAGAGGGGCAAGGGCGTTCCGAGGGAGCAACCAGGCAAGGTGGCGTGGTGTATATGGCCCATACCGATGTGGTTTCAGTCGACGACTGGTGCACAGGGTTTAGCGGCCCCTTTGAAGCTACTATCCGCAACGAAAGAATCTATGGACGAGGAAGCTGCGACATGAAGGGTTCACTCGCAGCAGCGTTAATAGCAGCCAGCAAGATTAGTGAGTCTAATCAAAAAGCTCCTATCTACTTCATCGTGACGGCAGACGAAGAGATAGGGATGAAAGGTGCCAAGCAGGTAGATCGAGAGTCAGCTTGGTTCCAGGAGATGATTGAGAGAGACGCAGTAGGGATCATAGGAGAGCCCACAGAGCTTAAAGTAGTCCATGGGCACAAGGGAGCTCAGGGGTACATTGTTAGGGCCGAGGGGATCAGCGCCCACACGAGCACGAGCGAAGGGGTGAATGCCAACTACCAACTCATACCTGCGCTAGGCCCATTATTGGAACAAAGGAACGAGAGCGAGAGTAACCCAAAATACAGGAACAACGATTTCGAACCAGCGACTTTGTCGTGGAATATGGTGTTGATCAATGAGCCAACAGCGATCAATGTAACCACGTCCCATGCCGAGGCACAGATATTCATCAGACCCATGCCAGGAGTGGACCACAGCCCGCTGGAAATAGCGGTACGACGCATCGCAGCAGATCATGGTTTGGAATTGATAGGAAAGGACGGGGTATTGCCCTGGGGGGTATCACCCAACTCGGAGTGGGTGCAGACCATGCTGCGGTTAACAGGAGAACAATCGTCCCAAACCGTATGCTATGCGACTGATGGTGGAGTACTGCAACGTCTGAAAAAACTGTTGGTGTGTGGCCCAGGTAGCATCGAACAAGCACACCGGAAGGATGAGTGGATATCGCTCGATCAACTCCATCGAGGGATCGACCTCTACGAACGCGCCTTCCGAGAATGGGCCTGTTTGCGTAGCTAAGATCTGGGGAGGGGGGTTGTCAGGGAAACTAAACTAAACGAGAAGCCGACCAAAACCCAAAGAAAAACCCTGTGTTTCGCATACTCTTAAAAAAGTACTTTGATGAATCCCTCGCGTTGGGAATCGCCTTGGCGTTGGTACTTTTCGTATTCCCCTGGGTTCGTATTTGGACAGTGAGTCAGTTCGAATTGACGGGTTTCGCACCACTTATCGAGCAATTCAAAGCATTTGAAAAATTCTCGCCAGTCCCGTTGGAGCAGTTTTTGACGTACCACGGGATGATCGGGTTGACCTTTGACGAACCAGTGTTGCTGCTGTGCGTGCTGGTTTGGAGCATAGCACGAGGTACCGACGTGGTGAGTGGCGAACTCGGGCGAGGTACGATGGAGATGTTGCTAGCGCAGCCGATCCGTCGCAGGCAACTTCTTACGGCTCATGCGAGCATCACCATCTCGGGTTTAGCGATCCTTTGCCTGCTGGTTTACTGCGGTCTCACGTTGGGTATTCAAACCAATTCAACGCCGGTTCAGGAAGTCAGCAGTATCCGGATCCCTTGGATCAACATGGAACTTCGTAACCCCATGGTTTCGGCGGAAACGCGATGGGTGCCTCTTTCGACGCTGACCAGTCCCAGTGAGTTTATCGCTTCGACGATAAATCTGTTTGGGCTAGGTTTTGCGGTGATGGGATTGAGCGTCATGGTAAGCAGTTTCGACCAGTACCGTTGGAGGTCGATCGGGGTAGTGATAGGAATCTATGTCTTGCAACTGCTACTCTTTATCTTGTCCAAGTCGATGCCATCGATGGCCCTCTTAAAGCCATTCACCTTTCTAGCAGCCTACCAACCTGATTGGATGGTGCGAGTTGTCCACAACTCGCCCGAGCAAAGCTGGTATCTGTTCATGGGGGATCAGGCAACAACATGGCAAGAGACGTTGGGACCTTTGGGTTACACCGCTGTCCTCATAGCGATGGGGATCGCTTGCTACGCGGTAGCATACTGGCGTTTTGAGAAGCGGGATCTTCCGGCCCCTCACTAAGCGACGATAGCTTGGTAGCGAGAAGCCAAAACGCGATAATCAGTCCGCTTTGGGACCGTCTTTCTCGTCGTCCCCGTCGAGATTCTTGTAATTGACGGGAGAAATCGCCTTTTTGATCGTCTTAACCATCACATCGATAGGCGGTTCTAGGCCGGTGAACAGACGGTATTGGTAGGCCGCTTGACGCACAAACATTTGGAGGCCGGTGATGATGTTGCACCCAGCTGCTTTGGCACCCTTGAGAAAAAGGGTTTGCTCGGGATTGTAGATCGTATCGAATACGATCGTCTCTTTCGGCAAATCGTTGCAACGGAAAGGGCTGTCATCCATTTCTGGAAACATGCCGATCGGTGTTCCATTGATCAGGATATCGGGCTGGATCCATAGCCTCTCTTCCCAGGAAACCACCTTACCGATGAAGTCCTTCGCGAGTTCGGCGGAGGCATTGCGATTTCGTCCTGCGATGGTGATGAGCGCTTGGCGTTGGGCCAACCCGTAACCGATCGCGCGGGACACTCCTCCCGAGCCTAGCAGCAAAACGGAAGCACCCTCAAAAGGATTGGGTTCGCTCGAGATCTTAGCCATCGCCTCGTTCAGGCAGTCCATCGCTGCGCGATAATCGGTGTTGTAACCGATCAATTCATCCCCATTAAACACGACCGTGTTGCAAGCTCCTATGCCTTGTGCGGCTGCTTCGGCCTGAGTCAGTAACGGTAGCACAGCTTGCTTGTGAGGGATCGTAACGCTCAAGCCACCGATTTGCTCTTTTTGGCACCACAGCAGAAAGTCGGGGAGGTCTTTCGCTGCAACTCGGAACGGAAGGTAGCGGTAGTCGAGCTGGTTGGCTTCAAAACAAGCGTTATGAAGCATGGGGCTATAGGAATGCGCCACTGGGTCAGCCACGACACCAAAGAGCTTTGTCTTCGGGCCAATCGTGTCGGCGCGGTAGATATTCTTCATATCGTAGAAGGAGAGTTGGCCTGGGGCCACACGTCGATCGGCGTTGAAGACACAATACGTGAATGGGGCTCCGTAACGCGTTGCCAGGATACGGGTCAAGGAACCGTGGTCCCCCATGCTGATCCCGATCGTAGGCACTTTGGCGTTTTTCATCAGATCGAGCATTTTTGCCGCATCGGCAAACGAGTTTGCAGCAACAGCGATTTTGACGATGTCAGCGTCGAGTTTGCTCAGCCCTTGATGGATCGATTCGAGATTCTCGGGGGTCCCTTCGAAGTTGTGAACACTAACGATCCGTTTCGTTTTGCCGTAACGAGGAATTTTGATCGCGGTGTCTTCTTCGAGATCAACGTATTCCACACCGAGAGCGATGGCTTGACGAAGAAGCATCAATCGCTCTTCCTCCGTGCGTTCCCAACGTCCTCCATCCTCTTTGCGTCGGCAAGTGATGACGACCGGCGTGGGTCGGTCCTTCAGAAGTCGGGCTAAATCGATCGATCGACCGATGTAATCCAAACGAAGTTCCACGAGCTTGGCACCTTGGGCGGCAACCTCCAAATGCTCGTTGATAGTGTGTTTATGGCGAGTTCGAGCTATCGTGACGCAAAGCATGCTGACGAGGGGCGTAAGTGTTATCGAGAGTAGTGTTTTGAAAAGGTGGCGTTACTTGGAACTGGCGGTAGGTGAAGTCCCGATGTAAGGAAGCTCAAAGGTCCCATCTCACGGGGTTTTCTACACCGTTTGACCGCCAAAAAGGTCTCGCGAGAAAATCGGGCTATATCTTATCGGGGCCAGACCAAGTCAGAAATCGTTCTAATAAAATCGGGCCAGGTTCGGTGAGGAAGCTTTCAGGATGAAACTGCCACCCCTCCACTGCCAACTCGCGGTGCCGAACACCCATGATAATCCGATTTCCTGCGGGGTCGTCTACCCAAGCCGAAACCTCGAGGCAATCCGGCAAACTCTGGGGAAGAACCACAAGGGAGTGGTATCTGGTCGCGACAAAGGGATTTGGCAGCCCCCGAAACATACCCCGATCGTCATGGTAAATACGGTCGGTCTTACCGTGCATCAATTCTGGAGCACGAACAATTTCGCCGCCAAAGGCTTGTCCGATCGATTGGTGTCCCAAGCAGACGCCGAGAATCGGCACCCAGCCAGCGAGTTCCATCAATAAAGGGACACAAATCCCAGCTTCGTTCGGAGTGCACGGGCCAGGTGACAACAGAATCCGATCTGGCCGCAACTCCCGGACTTGCTCTACGGAAAGCTCGTCATTGCGTACGGTCCGTAGGTCCAAGGTAGGATCGATTTCCCCAAGGCGCTGGACTAGGTTGTAGGTGAAGGAGTCGTAATTATCGATCAGCAAGATCATCGATCGCGCGTTTCTCAAAGAAAAATTTGCTTGGCTTCCGGTGTGGTAATCGGCGAATCAACCAACGATTTCCCAGGCAACTCAGCTTGTCCTACCAAGGTATCCGGGGAAGGGCCCCCCGACCACAGCAAGCAGCAAAGTTTTCCTAGGCGAAAAACTCAAGCGAGAAGGGATAAACGTCGATAACGATCATGTCAACGAGTTTACTTCCAGACCGTGTTTACAGGCAGATCGTGGATTCAGCCTATGGATCGCAAAATGGTAAACGAGGCGTCCGATGAGCTTTCCCGTTTCATGGCTTTCGGCAGCAGCCCTACCCCCCGTGCCCATGCTGGCCGTGCCCATGCTGGCCGTGCCCATGCTGGGGGAAACCGCCAAGAACCTAACCAGCTCCACCGGTCAGGCCTTTGGGAATCTCCTTCAAAACCTGACGTCGCCAGCCAATGGCCTCTCGGAACCCAATTCCACGCGGAACCCACCCAAGCCCGACGGGCTGCGTGAAAGGGATAGGAACGATCCCGATCGTCAAATAAAAAACCGACTGTCGGAGCTTATCTCTCGCGTCAAAAAGAGTTTAGGACTAGGTTCTACCGAGCAAAGTGTCACCGTTGTGGCAGATGGTTGGGGTATTCCCAAGGTAGAAGGGAACCCGCTTTTGAACACCCATGTTCAATCCCAATTGGAGCAGGACCCCGATCTAATCGCTTCGATCAATCAGCGCGCTCGCCAATTGGCCGACCCCCAAACTTCCCTGGCCAGAACGTGGTCGGCTCAAAGCTGGCAGTCGGATTCAGGGTTAGCGGATGACCCATTGCGTTGGCTCCCGATGCGAAATTCGGCAATGTCCCAACCGAATTACGGGACGGGAAATATCGAGCCAGGAATCGCAACGAGTGCTAGGAGCACCGAATCGGAATTTTCTGCCCCTCATAGGCTACCGAACCAATCTCCCATCCGAGCCAGTTGGTCCATTCTCGGATAAGCGATGGGCTAAACCCCTTTTCTACAGAAACCATGTCTGAAACGGTCTGTAGGTTCGTCAAACTTTGGCTATCCTGTCACGAGTCGCGATAAAGCTAGGCCCGAACGGGAAACGCGATCACGATCCCGTTTCGCTGCGATCCACCCGCTTCGATCCACCCGGTTCGATCCACCGGGAGCCACCCGATCCGATTCGGGTCTCTCCCCATCCGATGGCGATCCGTGACCCATGATCGAACACCCTAAACATCGAACGACCTACAGGAAGCCGAACCCAAGAGAGAATACCATGCTGAACAGTCAACTCATCCACCCGATCATTTCCCGCATTCTTGGTGAGGCGGGACACCATGCGACCATATTGATCGCCGATGGCAATTATCCTGCTTCGAGCAAACGGGGTCCTCGTTGCGAATTGGTGAGCTTGAACCTGATGCCGGGTGTGGTGACATGCAACCAAGTCCTTCAAGCGATCTTGTCGGCGATTCCCATCGAAGCCGTATCGACCATGATGACCGAAACGAGTGGTCCTTATGCGCTGGAGTCCGACCCACCCGTGTGGGCGGATTACCGCGCGAGTTTGAAGAACGCCGGACTCGACTTGGAGCTTCAAGCGATTGACAAGTGGAAGTTTTACGAAGCGGTAGCAACCACCGATCATGTTTTAACCGTTCAGACCGCCGACACGCAGCGCTATGCGAACATCCTGCTAACCGTCGGCGTGCGGATGTTCCCATCGTGATTGTGAGGTAGGCATGATGAACATGATGGACACAACAGCACGCAAACCTCACCTCGCATGGTCACGGACCGCGGCGACTCCCCCTGGACGCGATCATTCCTCGAAGATCAGTTACATCGTGACGCGGCGACTGTGCATTCTGATGTTTGCAGTGATGGCAGAATCGCCGAGTGGACTGTTGCACGGTCAAGACAAACAACAGGGTCGAGACAGTCAAGTGAAGGGAAGTGCACAGGGTTCCGCTGTATCGAGGCAACCCCGGGATATACGAACTGACTCCGAACGATCTGAAGCTAACCCATGGGGGCGATTTCGGGGTGAACGTGGTCTTGGTGTGAATGAAAAATGCCGTGTCGCGGTTCCATGGAAGCCGGAGCAAGTCACGAAGATTCCTCTCCCAGGGTCAGGAAATGGGTCTCCAGTGATTTGGGGAAATCAAGCGTTTCTCTTGGCTGCCAACGAGGAAAACGCGGATCGTGTCGTGGTGGCTGTCAATCTCGAAACCAATGAGATCGATTGGGAAAAGCGTTACCCGAGTACCAAGCATCGACTTCATCAATTCA
>VGZN01000053.1 GCA_016872635.1 Planctomycetota bacterium
AGGGCGAGCAAACTTTCGGAAGGTCTTTCGTTGGCTCGGAAGGAACGTACCAATTCCCTATTTCTCAATCGTCTCGTTTCCTCGAGTTGCTCTCTGACCGCATCAGGTTCCCATGTTGGGTCGATCCGCTGGACCAATTCCCAGTCGCTCATCGCAATGGCCATGTTTCGATCGAGCTCAGGGGTACCTGCATGGCTTGGCCAACTCATCACGAAAGCCCTCAACGGCTCGGACAGTGAAGTCAAGCGAAATGCTGGGTGCTCGTCATGCGATTCCAAGTACCGACTTCGCGTCAAATCCTCGATCGCGACACCGATCGATTCGACCGAAGGATGCAATTCGAGTACTCGATTCTCGATCCATCCTTGGTCCCGAAGCGATTTGAGATTCCGTATCAGGAACCACTCCGTGAACCAATCCGACGAATCCTCATAAAAATCGACATCGATTTCTTCGCCTGTGATTCGATTGGTCAAGCAGCATCCAAGTCCGTGGAAATAGAACTCCCACTCGCTCAGTCCAGGTACGATCCCGCTCCTTCGCTGCAGCCGAAGTTGGCGAGAAAACGGATCGAAAGGATCGTTCGGGGTTTCCAGGAGCCTGGTCTTGACCGTCTGCTCGACAAAGTAGTGCTTATTCCGATGATGAACCAACCCGAGTAGGAGCCATCCGTTCCAGGGATCCAAGTCGATCGGAGCGTACGTCCAATCTCGCAAGACGGAATACTCAATCTCGGGTTTTTCGAGAAGTTGAGTTAAGCGAGAGAAGAGTTGGACGGACATGCGACGGATTCCAAAAGCCTTTTGATTTCAAAGGCTCTCATCGAGTTGCCAACGAAATGTCTCTAGAAATATTCGATGTTTCCTCCGGAATTTCGATACCACAATGGGGTATGTAGTGACGCTGTCAACTGGAGAACGAAGTATCATTTTTTTGGAGACGAGCGATCGACTACGTTAAGACTCGTCCGATTCAATTGGACTTAGAAGGGTGGTTATTGATGCGGTTTTTCTTGGGTGGGTTGCTAGTTTTTACGACTTTGATTCAAGTGCCACCACTGGCGACTCGGTGTTCGGGCCAAACACCCCCAGCCACCTTCGTTTCATCGACCCAAAAACCATCGCCAGACCGCCGCGCGGAAGTTGGCATGGCCAGCTTTCCGCTCTCGCAGGTCCGCATATCGGAGGGCGTATTTCGAGAAAGTATCGAGGTCAATCTCAAAGTTTTGCGAGAAATCGGTGTTGAGCGGGCCCTGTACGCATTTCGCTTCCAAGCAGGCTTGCCAACCGGGGATGTAAAACCTCTTCGGGGTTGGGCCAGCCCGGAACCCTACGGTGCATTCCCTGGATTCTTTGAGGGGCATTACCTCACGGCTCTCGCTATGCACGCGTCGCAGGATGCCGACGATGACCTCAAGCGAGAGGTGTTTTACATGGTGAAGGAACTGGGGCGTTGCCAAAAAGCCATGGGGGGTAAATACCTTTTCGCTTCTCCGGAAATTGAATTTGAACCCGACCGGCTCGATGGTGTGGCCTGGTATCGGATGCACAAATTGCTTGAAGGGCTCTTGGCTGCGTATCAGCACATCGGCTGCGATGAGGCCCTTGATGTTGCTGTACGCGTCGCTGATTGGATTGATCAGCGGATGGAGTCCTACGGAGACCGATGGGCAAAAGTGAAATCCATTGAGTTCGGAGGGATGGCAGAGTCGCTCGAAGGTCTCTTCCCATTCACAGGCAACCCTCACTTCCACGAATTGGCCATTCGGTGGGAAGAACCCGAAAGGATTCTCCAACCGTTCGCCGCTGGAAAAGATTTCAACGAACATGCGAATACTCTGCTCGCCAAGATGGTTGGAGCGGCGCGCGTTGCAGAGGTGAGTCATTCACCATTGCATCGCCATGCTGTAGCAGGATTCTGGAATCAAGTCGTAGGCACGGGTCGAAAAACCTACGCTACAGGTGGCACGAGCGTGCATGAAGGGATGCCCTCTGCCGGTCGATTGGCAAACACGCAATCACGCATGCCTCAGGAGACATGCGTGTCGTACAACTTGCTCAAGGTGACGCAAGCAATGTTTCGTCTGACACGGGAGTCGAGCTATATCGACTATTACGAGCGAGTCCTCTGGAACTCCATCTTGGGAAGCCAAGACCCTACAACCGGTTGGAAGTCGTACTATCAGCCCCTCAATGCCAATGCCGTCAAAGATTTTCGATCCCATGAAAACGGTTGTTATTGCTGCAATGGAACAGGTCTGGAAAATCCTGCTCGTTTTGCGAGCATGATTTACAGCCATGACAACGAAGAGCTATGTGTAAACCTATTTATTCCATCACGTGTTCATTGGCCGGAGCAGAAAATCACCCTTGAGCAAACGACGAATTTCCCAGTCGAGGATCGAGGCGTTCTGACCATCGATAGCGACACATCTGTCGAGTTTACACTATCGCTGCGGATTCCGAGCTGGTGCGGCGAGTCTCCAAGGATCTGGATCAATGGAGAGCTCACCCAAGCACAACCCACCAAAGGTTCGTATGCCCGCATGCGTCGAATTTGGAAGATGGGAGATAAGGTTGAGTTTCAGTTTCCGCTGCGGTTCTCGTTCTACCCAATGCCCGATGACCGGAAGCAAGTGGCATTGATGTATGGTCCTATTGTGCTCGTCGGTGCCGGTGCAAGAGAAACCTTAAGCGAATTGGTTGGGGATCCTGAAAACCCCTCTTCAAAATTGAACCATCTCGATGCATGGTTGAGTCGCGACTCCAAAGAGTCTCTCGATTTTGTGGGTGTCGACGATGCATCGCGAGAGATCCTTTTCCGTCCTTACTACCAAATCGGAGCGGACCAGTTTTTCACTGGTTACTGGGATCTTGTTTCCAGGCCAAAGCCAAGAAGTGGCCCTAGCAATTTAGCTTTAGGGAAAAGAACTCAATGCTCCACTCCGACTCCCGAAGGCTCCAATTTGGAATGCTTTATGCGCGCGGCCAAGGCGGTGGATGGGCAATTTGGTGAGGGGGACGATTGGTACGTGAAATGGTTCCCCAATGGGATGTCTCCTCAATGGATCATTGTGGATCTAGGGCAAGCCCACGACATCCAAGCCATCGAATGGGTACCGGCCAAAGAGGATAGCGATGCAAAGATTGCATATCGATACCGAATGGAAGTATCGTCCGATGGAAACAATTGGCAGGAAGTCGCAGATGCATCCTCGAACAAACTCGCCGATGATTCCTACCGACATGAGGTGACGATCAGCGGACGCTATGTGCGACTGACAACACTGCCCAACCCCAAGCTGAAAGATCATCAAGCTCGGCCAAAAATCGCAGAACTGATGGTTTTTGGCAAGTAGCCCCGAAAGCAGGTTGTACCGCTTGAACGATTCCAATTCGACCCAACCGCGATTAACGCCGACCGGCTGATTGATCGCAATATGGTGTTCCGTCGACCCGCTCAAGGCATCGAAAAATTGCTTGAATCTGACGAGTAGGCTAGAATACGCACTGTGGGTTGGGTGCTTCATAGAAAAGGACCGCGACGATGTCGATCACGGAAAAGAATCTGAAACCTCGATGGGATTACGCAGCATATGCTGCTATCGCATCCGATGGAAAAAGGCACGAAATCATCGATGGAGAACATTTTGTGAACCCTGCGCCGAATTTGTACCACCAAGAGGTATCCCGGCATATTCAGTTTCAACTCTACACGCAGATCGAACTCTCTGGATTGGGCAAAGTGATTGATGCCCCGGTCGACCTGCAATTGTCTGATCACGATATTGTGCAACCCGATCTCGTGGTTGTGACACACTCTCGTAAGCACATCATGACCCCGACGAAGATCAGGGGCGTTCCAGATTTGGTGGTCGAAATTTTATCTCCCTCCAATCCAGATCATGATCTCAAAACCAAACGCAATCTCTACGAAAGTTTGGGTGTCCCGGAATATTGGATCGTATTTCCTAACGATCATCAAATCCTACAGTTGGTCCTCCATGACGGTCGCTACACGGAATCGGTTGAGACCACATCGATTGCGATGAAGATTCCCCCATACTCCTCCGTCGATCTCAATAAGGTATGGTAGCGTTGCCGGACCGAGATCCCAAATGCGTTTCGATCGCGACTAGACTTCAAGAAGATCGATCGTGACTGAGATTGTTGATGTGCACTTGGGGCTCAAGACTACCCGCTGGTCTTTAACGTTGGCTGTTTCGATGCAAACCATCTTTGTATATTCGTTATCTCCAAAGTCTGGCATGCGTTGAGATTTGGCGATCCATGGATTCCAAACCACCGTTGAATGGGACCCCGAAGATATGATCTGGATTCTGCGTTTCCCAGCGTCATCAACGATTTGAATTTGCTTTGCGATTCCTTGATAAACGCGATCTGTTTCCTCGTTGAAGCGAATGGCTTCATGGCTCGCGGCATGAATGTTGCCAGTTAGCTGGTCCAAGAACGAAAGCCCCTCTAAATCCCCTTGGACGGAGACAGCGTGGATATCGCCAACCGCGAAATAGGTATGCAGCGCCACCTCGTGCGTCACCTCATGTGCCGACAGGTTCGTCGCCGTCAATTCGGCAGTCAATCCGCGACCGAATTGAATTTGGTACCGAAGCTGGAAAAGGGGATGGGCAAGTTCCAGTGTGATGGTTACCGAATCGTTGGTTGAGCTTGTGCTGGAGACTTGCCAGTTTGCCAATCGGGCCCAGCCATGTGCTGGCTTGTCCGGATTCGAGGATGGACCAAACCAAGGGAAACAAATCGGTATCCCTCCACGGATGGCTTTATCGTCGGCAAACAACGATTCGCTGCTCATGAACAAGACATTCTCGGCCGCGTGCGAGGGTCGAAAGTGAGTAATGTGCGCTCCATGCAAAAAGAATTGGCCCTCGCCTTGCTGGCTCGATGCACCGCTGTCATCGCGATCAGGATAGGTGACATTGCCGACGATCAAGCCACTTTCGTGGAATTCGAATCGGAGCACTCCCTCGATGGCAAAGTTGGCATTGAGTTCCGCAAGGGTTTGCACGGGAGCGATTCCTCGGCTAGACGATTTCAGGGACGATAAATGGCGCGCGGTAGGTTCTGCGCAAGCATGCATTTCCACGGTCTGCGAATTCGCCGATGAAGCGACCTGACTTTGGGTCCAGTTCCAGCCAAGGGCTCATCACTAATGAGGGATTGTCGGGGCCGATACCGTGCGACTGAAGATGATTATGCATCCCTTCGATCAAGGGGGACCATCCTGCGAACCCTTGGGCGGCTTCGATGGATTCCCGAAGGCGTCGATGCTCGCCGGTTTGGAAGCAGACATTGGCAAAATTGCACCAACCGGTGGAATCGTGGCCGATTTGGACGTCTGCATTCAGGATACGAGGATCGCGTTTGAGGACGGCATCGATGAAGTTGGCTTGATGTCCTGCCCCGCTATTCCCTTTGAACTCCTTGAGTACTTTGCCGTCGTTGTCGTAGGCGCGAGCCGATCCGCGTTGGCCTTCGAGTCGTCCTCCTTCACCGTATACGACATAGCCGCTCGATGGGCCTGGGACCTTCGGTGATTTATTATTGTCGGGGGCAGCGGTGAGATTGCTCAAACCGATCACCACCGGCACTCCACCGGTATCGAATGCGACGACATGCACATTAGGAGTTTCGCCCGCATCATCCCAAACCATTCGCCCGCCACCACCTAGAATGCGGCGAGGTACTGCGACAGAATCCTGGAAGACAGCATCGCGCACATCGTCGAGCACATGGACTCCCCAGTTCCCCATCTCACCCGAACCCGTATTCCAATCCCAGTGCCAATCGTAATGCCACGCATTGCGGTAAACGGGTTTATCCGCAGCAGGCCCCAGCCACAGATTGAAGTCGATGTCTGGATCCTTGGGGAGGGGTTCGGTTCTCTTCCCTATCGGACCTCGGACGCCGTACCTATTTACCCGAACATGCTGGAGCGTACCAATCCCCTTCTCCTCGTGGAGGAATTTCTTGATTTGAGCCTGCATGGGATCGGATCGTTGCTGCATGCCTACTTGGCAGATGCGAGAGTACTTGCGCGCGGCCGCAACCGTCTGTTCACCTTCCCATTGGGTATGCGACAACGGCTTTTCCACGTAGACGTCCTTACCCGCTTGCATCGCCCAAATCGCGGCTAAGCAGTGCCAGTGATTGCACGTCGCAACGACCACGGCATCGACATTTGGATCATCGATGAAGGTGCGTAAATCGACAGCCGATTTTGCCTCTGGATAGCGTTTCTTCGCTTTGTCTACGCGTTTTGGATCGGGATCGCAGACACCAACTACCTTCACCGACGAAATTTTTTCAAACGAGCCCATCAACTCATTGGCCCGACCTCCGCAACTGAGGAAAGCTAATCGAACTTCATCGTTGGCAGCTACACCGCGCGCCAAAACAGATCCCGAGGTTGCACCCACCACGGCGCCAGCTGCGGTTCCTCGGAGAAAATTGCGTCGACTGAGTGGAGTTTGATGGGGCATCGGTAAAACCTGCAGAACGTTGAAGCAAAAGAGAATCAGGCCAACGAATTGATCGCACAAACAGAGTAAGGAACGTGTTAAGCTACAAAAGCCTGGGAGATCGATCCGAGAAGGCCTCCCGAGTTTACACAAAATCCATCGATAATCCCATCGGCAATCCTATGAAGCCCTACCTCCTCTACCTTTTCTTCGCGTCTGCGATCTGCATGCACGGGATATGCATTCATAAAACCTTCGCGAGATGCGAGGGAACCAACCCACCGAATGTCATCGTGTTCATCTCCGACGATCAAGGTTGGGGGGATTTCGGCTTTCAAGGAAACTCGAATTTTGTGACCCCAAATCTAGATCGATTGGCTATGGAGGGGACTGTCTGCACACGGTTTTACGTCTGTCCAGTGTGTGCACCGACGCGCGCGGAGTTCCTCACAGGGCGTTATCATCCCAGGGGGGGAGCCCTCGGTGTCACGCAAGGGGATGAGCGACTCGATCTCGATGAAGTAACGCTCGCGGATCGTCTCTCACGACGTGGTTATGCAACGGGAGCTTTTGGAAAGTGGCATAACGGTTCCCAATACCCTTATCATCCCAATGCGCGTGGATTCGATGAGTTCTACGGTTTCTGTTCGGGGCACTGGGGAGACTATTTTTCACCACTGCTAGAACACAATGGCACTCCCATTCGGGGGAACGGGTTTGTCGCTGATGACTTCACCGATCATGCTCTCTCCTTCATCGACGAGCATCGTGAACGACCATTCTTCTGCTACGTTGCATTCAATACCCCCCATACACCCATGCAGGTGCCTCAGGAGTATTTCGATCAAGTGAAGACGCGAGAACTCCAGTTTCGGCATGTCGGGCGTCAAGGTGAAAAAGAAGACGACTCGATGACGCGGGCTGCGATCGCAATGGTCGAGAATATCGATACCAACGTAGGACGAGTCCTGGATCATCTCGATCAATTGCAACTCATTAATAATACGATCGTATTTTATTTCAATGACAATGGACCCAATAGCTACCGTTGGAATGCCGGAATGAAGGGACGAAAAGGTAGCACGGACGAAGGAGGTGTTCGTTCGCCACTTCTCGCTCGATGGCCTGGTGTGATTCCATCACGGCGAACGCTGGAACAGCTTTCGGGAGCTATCGACTTGGTGCCTACCATTTGCGATTGGATCGGTGATAAAAATGTGAGCCCCTCCACTTCAGAGAAACCACTAGATGGAATAAGTTTGGCCGGCTTGCTGACCGATCCATCCCAGCCGGCTATCGAGCGATCGCTGTTTACTCAATGGGGTGGCAAAATTGCGATGCGTCATGAACGATTTCTGTACGACGCCAACGGTGGCTTGTTTGATCTTCATGACGATCCCACGCAAAGTCGAGACCTCCGAGATCGGTTGCCTGAAAAAGTAGAGTTGATGCAGCAGTCCATCGCAGTATGGAAACGCGATGTCCTGGATCCAGGACCCTCCGATCGGCCATTTCTGGTGGGGCATCCCAAGCGCCAACGGACCGAATTGCCGGCTCAGGACGGCAAGTGCTCCGGCCCCTCTGTCCGTCGCAGCAACACCGCTCCGAATTGCTCGTACTTCACCGGGATGATTTCCAGTGACGATGAAGTCTTTTGGAATATCCAGACGCTTCAGGAGGGGCTTTACGACGTTGTGATTCAGTACACAGCTCCCGAAGACGCAATTGGTGTTGAAGTCGAATGCGATGCTGGAGGAGTCAAAACCAAACGTGCCATCAGAAATGCTTTCACTTCGCTTAAGTACGGTGATGAACACGATCGAGTGCCTCGTCAAACCGAGTCCTTGATGAAAGAATTCAAGTCGATGAGCTTAGGACAAATCTCACTGGAGGCGGAATCGATGACCGTACGTTTACGGCTTGTTGATGCGTCAAGAACTTCGCTCCAAAATGCTTTGAGCGGGTTGGAAATTCGTGCCGTGGAATTGATTCGGCAATAAAAATGCAACAAATCAGTTTGGGCATCCTTTGAACAGAGCATACCCCTGTACGATGGCTTCCGGGTAGATCAGAAAACGGGTAACGGATCAAAAAGAGGGATTCTATGAATACTGTGCATCGCAGCAATAATTCGTGGTCAACCGTTTTGGGATGTTTCATTCTGATGGTGGTTGGGGCACGCGCTCTCGAGGGAGCTGATTCAAAGCCCAATATTCTGTTCATCGTCGGCGATGATATGGGGTATGCCGATGTCGGGTTCCATGGATGCGCCGATATCCCCACACCTAATCTCGACGCGCTCGCGTCTGGGGGAGTCCGCTGCACCAACGGCTATGTGTCCGGACCATACTGCTCACCGACCCGAGCTGCCTTGCTAACGGGAAGATACCAAACACGGTTTGGGCATGAGTTCAATCCGAGCGCGGATCCCCATGGATTGCCTGTCTCGGAAACCACCCTTGCTGACCGATTGAAACAGGCTGGGTACACGACTGCATTGGTTGGTAAATGGCACCTAGGTAATCAGCCTCGGAAACATCCTCTAGCCCGCGGCTTCGACGAGTTCTTCGGATTCCTCGGTGGATCCCATAGTTATTTTGAAACCAACGGGATGCTTCGAGGCAAAACTCCCGTTTCGGAGATGGAATATACGACCGATGCCTTTGCCGACGAAGCCATTTCATTTATCGACCGAAATCAGGGGCGGCCTTGGTTTCTGTACCTTGCCTTCAATGCAGTGCATACCCCAATGCACGCCACGGAGGATCGATTGAAACGATTTGCTCACATTGCGGATCTGCAACGCCGTAAATATGCAGCGATGATGGTTGCGATGGATGAGGCGATTGGCAACGTGATGCAAGCATTGAAGAAGACTGAGCAATGGGAAAAAACCTTTGTCGCATTCATTAGCGATAATGGTGGTCCGATGATGAAAGGGGTTACCGTTAACGGATCCAACAACGCGCCACTACGCGGTAGCAAACGAACTACGCTCGAAGGTGGTGTTCGTGTCCCATTTTTAGTGTCATGGCCCGGAAAAATCACACCAGGGGTTTTCGAAAAGCCAGTCATCCAAATCGATTTGCATGCGACGGCGCTCCAAGTTACTCAAACGTCTGTTTCTAAGCCTTCGAACCTCGATGGAGTCGACTTGCTCCCGTACCTCACTGGCCGTGACACGGGGGAACCTCACGACGCGCTGTACTGGCGCTTTGGAAAGCAAATGGCGATCCGTAGCGGCGACTGGAAACTTGTTCGCTACGATACAACCGCCGATGGTAACGACCAACCGGAAATCAGTATGATGAAGCTATACAACTTGGTGAACGATATCCATGAAGATCGAGATTTGGCCGCTGAAATGCCATCGAAAGTAGAGGAATTAAAATCCAAATGGGACCGCTGGAATAAGTCCAACGTCGATCCGCTCTGGGGTGGCAATGGCAAAGCGCAGACCAAAGAAAGCGCGGGATTATGATCGATTCAAACATTAGGAATATCCCAATCCCAGTGATGATTGTGAAACTTGGCCATCAGTACGGCATTACCTATGGGGGAAAACCCGTGGTTGAGACTCGTTTCCCCTACTTCACCACGGACCACGTTGCACGCCAGTCGCGAACCGTAACGTCGCTGATGGCATGCTTGTTTCTGGTGGTTGCCCTGATGACAAATGGGTACTCGTTGGAAACACCTTGGGCAGTCGATGCACAGCCAGTCGCCCCACGAAAAACGATCGAGGCACCGCGGCCAAACATTGTGATTCTGTATGCGGATGACATGGGGTATGGAGATCTCGGTGTCCAAAATCCCGAATCAAAAATCCCAACACCTAATTTGGATCGATTGGCAAAAGAAGGAACTCGTTTCACCGATGCGCATAGCTCGTCGGGTGTGTGCACTCCGAGTCGCTATGCGATGCTTACAGGCCGATACCACTGGCGCAAATTTCATGGGATCGTCAACTCGTTTGATCCTCCTGTCCTCGATCAGGAAAGGACCACGTTGGCGGAATTGGTCCGAGCGCAGGGGTACAACACGGCATGCGTCGGCAAGTGGCATCTGGGTTGGGAATGGTCAGCAATCCAACGAACTTCGGGCAAGCCAGCCAATGCAAAATTGGGATACTCTCCGGACGCCTTTGATTGGAGCAAGCCGATCCCGGGAGGGCCGTTGTCCCACGGCTTTGATTATTACTTCGGCGACGATGTTCCGAATTTCCCGCCGTATGCATGGTTTGAAAACGATCGAGTAATTACCGAACCTACGGTGCCACTGGTCAATGAATCGCCTACTGCAGAAGGCGGTTGGGAAACCAGGCCAGGCCCCTCTGTCAAGGATTGGGACTTTTGGGCGGTGATGCCAACGTTGACGGATCGGGCAGTCAAATGGATCGAGGATCAGAGCCCCGAGAAACCGTTTTTTCTTTACTTCCCGTTCACTTCGCCCCACGCTCCGATCATTCCCACTGAGGAGTTTCGCGGTCGTTCCAAAGCCAATGGGTATGGCGATTTCATGGTGCAAACCGATGACGCTGTCGGACGGGTACTTCGCTCGATCGAGGCAAAGGGATTTACGGATAATACACTCGTGATTTTTTCATCCGACAATGGTCCCGAGCAGTACGCATATGCTCGCCTCAATCAATTTGAACATCGGAGCATGGGGCCATTGCGTGGACTGAAGAGGGATCTTTACGAAGGAGGGCATCGAGTGCCGTGCATCGTGCGTTGGCCCGGTATGATCCCCAAGGAGCGGGTGTGCGATGGTTTGATCAGTCAGATCGATTGGTACGCAACGATTGCATCGTTGCTGCAAGTGGAAATTCCCACTGGCAATGCGGAAGATAGTTTCAACCAATGGCCGCTGCTCACCGGAACCAGCTCCAGTGCGAGAACATCGCTTGTGCACAATACAAACGCCAATGGCTACGCGATCCGGCATGGGAATTGGTTGCTCATCGAAGCCAAGTCAGGAGCTATCACCAAAGTTCCTACGTGGTTTGAATCGAAGTTCGGATACGGGCCTAATCCCCATGACGGTGAGTTGTACAACTTGAAACAGGACCTAGCCCAAAAAGACAATCGATACAGCGAGCATCCTGAACGCGTTCAGGAGCTCTCCCAACTTTTGAAGACGATTCGAACCTTGGGCACGCCGCGGTAACACTCCAGCGAGATCGCTGACTTGCGATGATGCGCCATCCCATCATCACCATCGTGCTGTCCGCGTTTCGATCCAATAACAGCGAACTTCCACGGGTTTATCCCAGTGGGGGTAACAACAAAGCGGTTTGGGCGTGAGCGGCGTATTCCCAAGCAACTTGATCAGGCCCCTACCGCCCGGCTATCGCAGTAGGCAGTTTCGGGCGTAACGGAGCCTGATTAAGGGACTGGTTTCGATGGAACTGGGGAGATGTTTAAACCGATTCGTCTGGCGATGACTCGTTCTCAATGCTCAAGCACCAGCAACCATGCGTGGTCCCGAGCCGTTCCATGAGTTGCGCGAGGCGGAGGTGGTATTGGCTATGAACTCTCGACAGCAGTCGGCAAATGTACTTCACCAACGATTTACGTCCACCTTCCTCGATACAACAATCCTCGGTGAGGAATACTTGCATGGTTTCCCGCTCGTCGGTCTCCAGACAGATCCCTAAAGCCCCATTGTTGTGAAACGACAGAACCATCTTGCGAAATAGCGTGTTGTGTTTGGACGAGATTCCCGGTGGTGTCAAAACAACTTCGATTTCTTCGATACCTAAGGCCAGGAGGGCCAATTCACCAGCTTCAACGCTCGTTCTTCCTGAGAAGTTGAGATTACGAAACAACTCGGTTCGAAACCCGAGGATCGAATTCAATCGACCGGCCGCCCTGTGGTAGCGGAGTGCAACCACGTTCAGTCGCTCGACACCAGCGAGAATTTCTGCGTCACTTGCTGACGTCAGCATCAGACCTGCCTTCCAAAAGTCGACCAGCTTACATTCCGGATCATCGCGAAATGGAATCGGGTTGCGGAAGTACCACGCTACCGCGGAAGCGGCACTGTTGGGGTTGGTTTGCAAGGAGATACGTGCATGGCGATGCCCAATATCGAGGAAGACTATCGATCCATGAGGCGAGGTGCGGCCCAAGCGATTAGCCGGAGATATGATTTTCCCCTTTTGGATTGCCTGATCGACGTGCGACGGAGATGGATAAGACGGCATGCGAGCATCATTCAGTTGCTTTTGAACTTCTTCGGGACCCATGACGAATAATTCATACATCCGATCGAACACGAAGGCTTTCAGTTTTTTTTCGGAACGATTCCATCGTCGCACTGCAGTCTCTCGCGATACTGCCGGTTTACGTCCAAGGACTTGATGGGACATCCCATCGATCCAACCGTCCAATGTCTGATCTTTGTCAGCAAAGGAAACGACGAAATCTTCCACGCTTTCCTCCAGAAATCCATCTTTGTGACGGAAAGAACGCCAACGCAACGTGAAATGGGCGCGTTCCTGAGCTGGCAAAATCCGCGCCTTGAGTTCCCAGTGACCGTCGAGTGTTCCAAGGGTGGAGACGAACATCTCTCCATCCAAACTGGAACGATTAGCGATGAACTCCGCAAAGGTCGGAAAAACGGGTTGCATGAGTTCCTCTTTGGGAGAATGCCATCGCATGGCCCATGGCATCGCTTGATGGGGAGCCAGCGGAGTCTCCCTCGCATCGATCTTGGGTAGGGATATTACTTTCCAACCGAGGGACTTGTTCAACCGCATCGTGATCGCGTGCACCGCATGGACGATTTCTTCAATCTTTTGGTCCGCTTCGAGAACCGACTGGGCGCTCTCGATATGCGCCACCGCGGCGACCACCACGTCGTACATTTCCCGAGCAATTCGAGAGGAAGAGCCGGGCTCCCACACATAGGAGCAACGGGCGTGCATGCGCCGAACCACTGGGTCTTCGATCGTGAGCGATTTATTGGAACGAAAAGCATCGACGCGGATCTTGGACACCTGGTACCGGGGCTTTCGCAGCTTTCTCAACGTGTCCTTTCCACCCTCCGATGGAGGTGGGTATGTCACCTCGGTTTCGAAATGGATACTCAGGCGGTCCGCAACGAACGACCACGTTCGGTGCGGGATCGTGCCCCCATTTTTACGGACGTTTTCCAAGCCTGCCCCAGAGTTTTCTCCGCAAGCAGCGGCCTCCGTCCCACTGGTTTCGCTCTGTGATTCCGATCGTACTAGTCTTGCGTTTGCGTCAAGCACGTACATTCTCCTTCATTCAAGCGGTCTTGGGGGCGAGATCTTGAATTATAGAAACCTAGGAGGTCTGGGCTACTTTTGACGCTTCGTCTACGTGGGAGTTCTTCATTCGCTTAGTGCGACGAATCGCTCAACGGAGTTCGCGATAGCGGTGCATGGAGATATCTTTTTTTTCTAGGGGCTTACAGTGCCGATGACGCCGCTGCTATGAAGAGAATCGGGCGAGTTGACCCGTGTCGCGCGCAATCGTAATCGTTAAAACATCAAGGTTGAGACAGTTGGGATTGATACCAAATGGATCTTCAATCTCGACACTGGTTTCCTCCATCCCAAACATCCCCAGTGAAAGGACTGCCACCAAAATAGGGGACCACCATCCAAATCGCTCGCAGGTTACCATCGGTAGGGTGATCAAATACACGAGGATGAGAAGTTTGATCATCGAAACATAGGCGAAGGGAAGTGGGGTTTTCTGAATTTTTTCACAGCCCCTTGCGCATTGACGAGCTCTGCGATTTGAGATTCGAGATGCCGGGTGATTTCTGGGTTGATAACACCCAGAACCGCTTGGTCCTTTACCCATGCCGACATTGCAGCTGCGATGGCAGTAGGTTGGTTTCCGAACCCTTCGACCACACCCATCAACTCTTCCGATAGAAATGGACTCGCTTCCGACAAATCGCGAGACCCTCGCAGGGATGCCTTGAGTGTCATCGCATACGCTGCCACGAGATTTGCAAGTTCTTTTCCATTGGAGGTGTACGTGGCGCCGGCGCGCGTGAGATTGCGGCTGGCGTTGACAATCGTGCCCCAATGGGTTCTTCCTTCCCAATAACGAGCGTTGGACGCATTGATGCGCACCACTAGAAGAAAACCGATCAATGAACCGAGCACCACATGGCCAAACGTATCGAGCATGAACGCGGTATCGTGTCGCGAACCGTCCGGTTTGCCCCACCACAATTGCGAGTGGATGCCTTGGACGACGCACGCGTACGCGACGAGCAATACGATCCGCTGGTAGCACAACGGCAACGCCGTACCATTCCAGGCGAAGGCATTGCGAAACCAACTCCGGCTCTGCTGGACGGGTGACAAGGAACTCTTGGGATCCATCGTTTTTCGCGTGCCGATTCTCAGATCGAAATTCAAATGAACGCAATTGCGAGTGGAAAAATACCATAGGCCGGTTACCCTTAGTACAACCTCTCCCCTGGATCATGCTTGGATTATCGAAGTTCTCTTAGTTTTTGCATAGATTGAGTGCGAATTCCTATGGTTGTCGAGAGTGTACTGGCCCTGAATGAGGAAAGTCTGCGGGGGCAATGGGAGTGGATCCACGGTTGCCTGCGGGATGTGCTCGAAGAGGGCGGTGAAAAGGAACTGGCGGAAATGTTGCCCCTGTCGGGAACATTGCCCCTGACATCTTCAGGCCTCACCGGATCGGTGCATCTGACGCAAGCCTACTCGATCGCATTCCAACTCCTGGGGATGGCTGAGCAAAATGCTGCGGACCACTTCCGCAAATCGATTGAGCGTAAATCGGGACTCGATGCATTGCCCGCTCTCTGGGGGGATTCTCTCCGACAGCTCAAAGACCTAGGCTGGACCTCCGAAGCCATTGCGGATCGTATTGCATCCATGCAAGTCGAGTTGGTGCTGACGGCCCACCCAACCGAGGCAAAGCGTGCGACGGTGTTAGCCCACCATCGTCGGTTATTCGACCGATTTCAAATCCACCAACAACTGCGTGATGCGTCGGATTCGCACCGCGATGCAAGTGCTGTCGATACCGATCCACAGCTCGAGGAAAATGATTTCGCAGTGCGTGCTCTACTCGCCATTCTCTGGCGAACGGGCGAGATCTATCTCGACAAACCAGACATTCAGTCGGAACGACGAAACGTTCTCGACTACTTAACTCATGTCTTCCCCGCAGTTCTTCGGCCACTCGACCAACGTCTTCGAAAAGCGTGGACCCACGTCGGTCTCGACCCCAAGGTGTTTGACAACCCACTCGTTTTTCCAAGATTGACGTTTGGTACCTGGGTGGGGGGGGATCGAGATGGGCATCCGCTGGTGACTGCTGACGTCACGCGCCAGAGCTTGCTGGAATTACGACGCAACGCCATCGGATTGGTCCAACGTCATCTTCAGCAATTAGCGAGACTCCTGAGTTTGTCCGCCTATTGGCAACGGCCAAATCCCGAGTTTTTGCAATCCCTCGCCGATGCGTCCCAACGTCTCGGTGATCAAGGTAAAAAAGCCCTCGAACGGAATCCAAATGAGCCATGGCGGCAGTTCATCAATATGATGCTTGCGCGATTGCCGCACTTTGATCCGTCCGATGAGCGGATCCTCAAAGAAGCACCACCGACGTACCAGCGATCTTCGGAGCTGCTCGCAGATCTG
>VGZN01000054.1 GCA_016872635.1 Planctomycetota bacterium
ATTCCCTTGGCATTGGTCGGGGTGATTTTCGGAACGATGATTGCAAGCGTAGTCGCTTTGCCTGTCGCTTGTATCCTTTACGCGTTGATTGCGATAGTTACACGAAGATTAACGAGCAACGCGGTGATGCTGAGCACTAGCGTTTGCGGAGGAATCTCCGGAGGTATCTCCTCGCTTGCAATTGCGAACGCGACCCCATTAGGCTGGATGTTCGGTGCTGCCTTGGTTGGCGCCGTCATACCAGCAATCTTGGTGAAGAATTTTTTCCGATGAAAGGTGAGGCAGCGAACTCCGTCAGAGTCCTAAGTGTGAGCGCCGGGTGGATGGGCGATTAAAAGTGATCGTCACCTGTTTTCGATCATAACCAGGAACGGGGGATCGAAAGGGGACGCGGTCAACGCATCGAAATGTCCTGACAGCGGTCAGGAGGAAAGAAAAAAGGGTGATAGAGGGGACTCGAACCCCCGACCTTCGGAGCCACAATCCAACGCTCTAACCAACTGAGCTACTACCACCATCGGAAAAACCTGGCGTGATCGGCTTAAAGTTTAGTAGTCGCTTTCCCAATCGTCAACGGCATCCACCCCTTCCCACGATTGAAAAAAAAAGCGATCGGTATACGATGAGGAGAACTTGGGGGTGTTCAATCCCCTACTGTTTTCCCACCTTTCCACTCTCTTGGTACTTCGAAATATGAAATGGACTACCCTGGTCGCATGCTCCGCGATCGTTGCTAGCAGTTCCCTCGCCCGCGCTCAAGACTGGGCTGATGTTACCGTCAAATTCGTCCTCGACGGTGCCGTTCCGGCCCTACCAGCCGTGAATGCACAAGCGGACGCTTTTTGCGCCAAACAAACCATCCCTAACGAACGACTCGTCGTCGACAAAGATTCCAAAGGGATCGCGAACATGGTTTTCATGATCGATTCCAAACAAACCAAGCTGGCCAACGACAAAATCCACCCAGATCTTCGCGACGTTCCTGCTGCCAAACCAGTTCTCGATAACGTCAACTGCCAGTTCATTCCTCATATTATCCATATCCGCGCTGGACAAACTATCCTTGTGAAGAACTCCGATTCGACCGGCCACAATGCTAAATTCGTCTTCTTCAATAACGACGAATGGAACCAAGTGATCCCGAACGGTGGCGTCAAGTCGCTCCAAATCAAAAAGTCCGAAGGTGGCCCATCCAAGGTGGAATGCAACATCCATCCCTGGATGACCGCCTACCACGTTGTTACTGATCATCCCTATGTTGGAATCAGCAACAACGCTGGTGTTGTCACGATCGAAAAGCTACCCGCCGGCACAGAGCTGACCTTCAAACTGTGGCACGAAGCTCAAAACAAGTTCGATGAAGTCTCTGTCAACGGAAAAGCGGAGAGCTGGAAGAAGGGAAATGTTAAGCTGACGCTCAAGCCGGGAGCTAACGATCTCGGAACTGTAACCCTGAAACCAGACAAGTTCAAACCATAACTTTTCGCATTGCGAACTGGCCTTGACTGCGACCTGCGTTCGAGTACGCACTGGCCCTTGCCAACCCAGGTTACTGGGTGACTTGTTGATCTTTACAAAAGCTGTTAAACCTTTGAGAGCGGTATCGACAATTCGGTACCGCTCTTTGTTTTTAAATGGTTACGAATCGCGGAAGCCCCGTTGCTACGGGATTATGGACCCGGCGTTCATCATCAGGAGTCTTGACCAAAATGGAATCAGCGGACAGCTTGAAAATTGTCATCGTCGGAGGAGTCGCCGGTGGGGCTTCTGCCGCCGCTCGCGCACGGCGCATCAACGCGTCTGCGGAGATTACCATCCTTGAAAAAGGCCCTGCGGTCTCCTTCGCAAATTGCGGACTTCCGTATCACATCGGCGGTGAGATCGCCGATCGGAATAAACTCCTCGTCGCAACCCCGGAGTTATTTTGGAACCGATTTCGAATCTCGGTCAAAACGCTCCACGAAGTGATCAAGATCGATCGCGAACTGCAGATTGTCCACGTTCGAGCAACCTTGCCCGATGGCAACGCGCAAGACCTCACATTTCCGTACGATCGCCTGATCTTGGCCCCGGGTGCAGAACCCGTGCGTCCTCCATTCGCCGCAACATTTCCCAAAAATGCCTTCCAACTCTGGACGCTTCCGGACATGGACAATGTCCTCGCTTATCTGAAAACGCATCCTGTAACGCGTGTCATGGTCGTCGGAGCAGGTTTTGTGGGGCTCGAAGTGGTCGAACAATTCCACCGCTTGGGCATTCAAGTCGATTTAGTAGAACGCAATCCGCAGATCCTGACTCGCATGGATCCAATCTTTGCGAAGATGGTCGCTCGCGTGATCGAATCCCACGGTGTCCGCATCATGACTGGCGTCTCGGTGGAGTCGCTGGAGATTGAGAATGGCACCGCTGTTGCAGCTCGACTTTCTAATGGCGATCGTGTTGAAACCGACCTTATCGTGATGGGGATCGGCGTTCGGCCTCGCACGGCTTTAGCCTCCAACGCAGGACTGGCGATCGGTTCCGCCGGCGGGATCGCGGTAAACGAGTTCCTCCAAACCTCCGACCCGAATATTTACGCGGTGGGCGATTGCATCGAATACACCTATGGAGTCACTGGCGAAAAAGGGCTAAATCCACTGGCGGGTGCAGCCAATCGCGCAGGCCGAATCGCCGGTCATCACGCCGCAAGCGGCGATGCTGAAATGATGGGGCCTGTTTTTGGCACCTCGATCGTTCGAGTCTTCGACTGCACAGCAGCCATGACCGGCATGCCTGAAAAACAATTAACGCAACGCGGGATCGAATTTAGAACAGCGATTATCCAAGCCACCAATCATGCTTCCTATTTTCCGGGTGCGATCAGCATGCACTTGAAAATCCTCTACGACGATCCATCGGGGCAGATTTTGGGAGCTCAAGCGGTCGGCGGGGAAGGTGTCGATAAACGTATCGATATTATTGCAACCGCGATGCAACTCGGTGGCACCGTTTACGATCTCGCGAAAATCGACCTCGCCTACGCGCCTCCTTACGGTTCCGCCAAAGACCCCGTTCACATTGCCGCCTTCGTTGCCATCAATGACTTGCAACATGCACCACGACTAACATTGCCCGACACCGACTTGAGCGGCCTACAAGTCGTCGACGTACGGACCGAAAAAGAGCGGCAGCTACTCCCGCTGCCCAATGCGATACCAATCGGAGTCGATGAACTCCCGTCGCGATGGACCGAACTCGACTCGAACCGTAAGACTGTCGTAGTCTGTCACAGCGGCAAACGCTCGCACGTAGGCGCATCGCGATTGGTATCGAGCGGCTTCAAGGAAGTCTTGAACTTAACAGGTGGGATGTCGATTCGCTCCCTCACCAAACCTTGATAACACCGTCGATGAACTTCAAAGCCAGCTTGCAGACTTCGATCGATTCACCAACCACTCTAAGTCAGTCTGGATCGGAAAGAGAGGAACTGGCACTACTGCGTTAGGAGCCTCGCCATTTCCTGACGCATGGAGTCCCGCATAAACTCGTCGAGCGAATCGAGGTTTGGATCGCGATCCGCCATCGAGGACTTCTTGATCAGCAATCTTCCGGAAACCGCTACAGTGTCGCCGCGAGAGCCGGAAGCTTTGATGGTAACGATATCGCCATCGGTCTTTACGAACTCTGCAGTCACCGTCAGCACATGCCCCGGTTCCATGAAATCCGCAAATTTGACGTTGCGAGCTTCCTGAAGTGCCAAGATCGAATGCGAAAAATCTTCTGTCGACCGAATCAACCAGCAAGATGCTTGAAACAATGATTCCAGCATCATGACGCCTGGCATAACCGGAAACAGTGGAAAATGGTCGCGCAGGTAATCTTCATCTTCACGCAATTGACGTGTCGCCAAGATTCTCTCACCAGGTACCATTTCAATAATCCGATCCAACTGACGGTAGCGCACAGTACAAAACTCCAACCTTGCAAATCACGAAGCGTCATGGTTCCGAAACAGGCAACTAGGAATCCAAAGCTGCCAGCAGCGAGGACACAAGTTCAGAAGCCGAAGCGATTGCATTCGCCTCCGACTCGTTCGCTTTCTCCAAGCATCGAACGATCGCCGATCCCACGATCAGTCCATCGCATACTGGAGAAAGTAATCGAACATGCTCTGGTTTGGAAATACCAAACCCGATGCAAATAGGTAGCTTGGTCCTTTCACGAAGCCAACCGACGCGGTCGACCAAACCGTCAGGCAATTGAGTCCGCTCGCCAGTGATCCCTGTGACCGAAACAAAATACAGGAATCCCGACGATTGCTCCGCAATCTTTAACGCTCGATCTTGAGGAGTTGTCGGGGTTACCAATTGGACCAAATTGAAGTCGTGCTCACGGCATAATTTCGCAAACTGGGCGCTCTCTTCAACCAACAAGTCCGGCACGATAGCGCCGGAAAACCCGGCATCCTTTGCAGCTTCAATGTATCGAGCAGGTCCATGGCGATGGATGATCGCATAGCTCACCATCGAGACCAACGGCATCGAAAGGGAACGCTTGGTGTCTGCAATCTGATGGAATATATGATCCAGCTTTACTTTGTTGGCCAACGCCCGCGTGTAGGAAGCTTGGATCACCGGACCATCGGCAATCGGATCGGAGTAGGGGATACCTACTTCAGCCATAGAACACCCCAATTCCTGCAATCGCGAAAGGACTTTTGCGGTGAACGGCAAATTGGGATCACCCGCCGTGATAAATGGCATCAGTGCTTTTTTTCCCGAAGCCTTTAGCCGAGAGAACAGGTCATCAATCGCGGTCATGGGAGATAGTTACCAAATAAAAAATGTCATTACGGAGAAGGGAGAAATCGGGTGCTTGGAAATACTGCGATCGAACCACGGTCGAATTGCGATCGAACCAAGCTACGCCAATCGCGGGAGACTGAAACTCGCCTTTATTACCATTCTTGACCACGAAGTCGCGCCAACTCAGCCGCATCTTTGTCGCCACGACCAGACAAGCAAATAACCAAGTGCTGATCCGGAGACATGGTTTTGGCGATTTCGGTTGCTTTCGCCACGGCGTGGCAAGTTTCCAGCGCCGTCAAGATACCTTCATTGCGGGCTAAAAAGTCAAACGCACCAAGGGCTTCATCGTCACGGCACGATGTGTACTCAACGCGCGAAGCGTCCTTCCAATAACTATGCTCCGGCCCAACGCCGGGATAATCGAGTCCAGCGGACATCGAGTGCACATCGCTGGTCTGGCCATCTTCGTCTTGCATGACGTAACTGTAGGAACCGTGAAGCACGCCAGGGAATCCATAGGTGAGTGGCGAAGCGTGATCGCCGGGTGCCGCACCTCGACCGCCCGCTTCTACGCCAACCATTCGAACCGAACGATCTTCAACGAACGGATAAAACATCCCGGCCGCATTGCTACCGCCACCGACGCATGCAACGATCGTATCAGGGAGTTTTCCAAAGCTGCTCAAGCATTGTTCTCGGCATTCGCGACCGATCACACTTTGGAAATCCCGCACCATCATTGGGAATGGGTGAGGACCGATTACCGACCCGATGATGTAGTGCGTATGCTCGACACTCGACATCCAATCACGCATCGCTTCATTGACGGCATCGCGCAAGGTTCGCGATCCGCTCTCGACGGGACGGACTTCGGCTCCCATTAAACGCATGCTGAAGACGTTGGGTTTCTGACGCCGCACGTCCTCGGCGCCCATATACACGACGCATGGCAATCCGAAGTGGGCACATGCTGTCGCCGACGCGACACCGTGCTGCCCTGCTCCCGTCTCAGCGATGACTCGCGTTTTCTTCATTCGCAACGTCAGTAACGCTTGACCAAGCGTATTGTTAATTTTGTGAGCTCCAGTATGGTTCAAATCCTCTCGCTTGAGCCAAATCTGGGCGCCACCCAACTGCTTGCTCAACCGAGCAGCGTGATAGAGTGGGGACGGGCGGCCAACGAATCGGTGGAGCAACTCGTTGAGTTCCGCCTGAAAATCGGGATCTTGTTTGGCTTTGGCGTACTCCTGGGTCAATTCCTCCAACGCTCGGGTGAGCGTCTCAGGAACATAACGTCCGCCAAATTGCCCAAATCGCCCCTGTGCGTCCGGAACCTGCCGAATCGCTTCCGAGGAAGCCGCGTTCGCATTCGGAGTGACTGTGCTCATTGTTGGACTCTTTGTTGAAAGGAATCGATCTTCGGCTACGACATACTGAAACCGAACATATAACCGTAATCATCTGATGAACTTATCATTGTCGATGCAACCTGCGGGTGGTCAAGCGACGAACCGCGAGAGTTCCTCATAAGCATCACCTAAAACATCTGCCGCTCGTAAAATCTCGGACTCAGTATTAAATCTTCCAATACCAAACCGCAAACTACCTCGAGCTTCGTCTTCTGACTTTCCAATCGCTAACAGCACATGGCTTGGGTGAGGCTCGGACGAGGTGCATGCGGATCCGCTGCTGACGGCGAGTTGCGGCGCTCGAAGCATGAGGGATTGCCCATCGACTTTCGGGAAGCAGACGTTCAGATTTCCGGGCAACCGTGCTGGGAGAGGTGCCGGATGAGGATCAGCCACGAAATGTGCACTCGATGATGCGGGGTTCGGATGCGAATTCTCCAGTGACATGCCTTGAATAGGGGGGTTCCACAGCGGTCCATTCAGTTGAAGACCTTCGATGCGTTTCTTCAACTCGGACCAAAGCATCTCCCGTAACCGCGAGATACGAGCGTTTTCCTCAACCATCCCTTCGACAGCCAGGGTCAACGCCAGTTCCGTACCAACGATACCGACACTGTTCAACGTTCCAGATCGAAGGTTTTGCTGTTGGCCACCACCGAGAATCTGCGGCAGTATGGGAATCGACATGCTGTCAGGATGGATCACCAATCCTCCGATCCCTTTGGGGCCATAAAATTTGTGCGAGGAGAAACTGAGCAGATCGGCCCCAAGCTCCGCGATATTGACGGAAACTTTGCCAACCGCTTGCGTGGCATCGGTGTGTAGAACAGCTCCATGTTGACGACAGAGGGCAGCTAGAGCCGAAAACGGTTGCAAGGTTCCGATCTCGTTGTTCCCGAGCATGACGTTTACCAATGCCGTATCGCCGTCGATTGCGAGCTCGACCTCGTCGATAGGAAGCATTCCAATGGACTCAGGTCCGTGTATTTCCACCCCCAATCGGATCACCTCGAACCCCAACCGCTCCAGTTTCTTCAAGGAATCGATTGAGGCCCAGTGTTCCGTAACGACCGAAACAATTTTTCGTCTCTTTTGCCGTGGGTGAAGCGCAACACCAAAAATCGCTAGATTGACACTTTCGGTGGCTCCACTGGTGAAGACGACTCCCTCTGGTTCAGCGCCCAGGAGTTGAGCGATGTTCGCTCGGCACTCCTCGAGCTTTGCAGCCACGCGTCGGCCCGGTGCATGCGTGGTACTACCTGAGTTCGCAAACTCGTCGAGCATCCACGGTAATATCCCATCCACCACGCGAGGATCAGTCCGAGTGGTTGCATGATTGTCGAGGTAGATTTCATCCATCAGAACGATCGCCTTCACCGATTGCATTCGCAATTTTTAGGGTTCAACTTGGGAGCGGTAGCCCAGGCTTTCGGACATGTTCTCCAGAAACCTACGAAAACCGCTTGTTCCATTTTAATGACTTCCTGGAAATCGTATGGGGTTCTGCCTCCGGATACCCGCAGCTTGCTTGGATTTCCAACGATTCCGTATTACCATTGCATCGCGTCCATTTACTCCTACGAACCTGACGATTTACTCACGAAACGGACGATTTACTCACGAGTCGGACGATTTACTCACGAAACGGACGATTTACTCACGAAACGGACGATTTACTCACGAACATGACGATTTACTCACGAACATGACGATTTACTCACGAAACGGACGAAGGAGAGTGGACTGGACTGAAGAGCGGATCGGTTTGTAGAAAACAGTCGATTTTCGGAATACCAATCCCGATTCAACGAATGCGGTTTGCTTCGAATCTTGCAGGATGTAGAACGATCCGCACGGCATTCTAAGTCGAAAAATCACCGATGCAGGAACCCTCACCGATCAATACGCTCTACCGTTGGGTTCCCGCCCTCGGATCACTTCGAGGCTATTCCGCGTCGTCCTTCCGACGGGATTTGGTTGCTGGTGCTACTGTTGCCGCTGTTGCTGTCCCTCAAGCGATCGCGTATGCAAAAATCTTTGGGATGCCGGCCGAGATGGGGCTGTACACAGCCATCATTATGACCACGGTGGGAGCATTGCTCGACTCGTCGCGGCAATTGATCAACGGGCCGACAAATGCAATATCGATCGCGATGCTCAGCGCCTTGGCAGTCATCGATGAGGAAAAACGAGTCTCGGCAGCGATCCTGATGGCACTGCTTGTGGGGCTTATCCAAACCTCGATCTCCCTCTGCCGTTTCGGGGATTTGTCCCGATTCATCTCTCAAGCTGTCATCGTCGGTTTCACCTTGGGAGCCTCGGTCTTGCTTTTGCTCGATCAAATGAAAAATGTGATGGGTCTCAATGCAACCATCAATCCCCACGATCATTTCCTAGTTCGGTTTTGGACGAGCATTTCCAAGAGCGACGGCGTCCACTTGCCAACGCTGACCATCGCCGCGTCCACGATTTGTCTTTCGATTCTCATCCGAAGCGTGAACCGAAAATTCCGTTTGTGGCTTCCGGAATTTCTAATCGCCTTGATTGTCGTCTCCTGCGCCTGCGCCGTCCTCGATCCAAGCAGAGTCTCAGGAATTAAACTGACGGAGAAAGTTCCCAGTGCCTTGCCATCCCCCAACTTACCTCAGTGGGAATGGAACATGGTCCGGGAACTATCCAGCAGCGCCGCGGCCATCGCGTTTCTCGGGTTGCTCGAAGCGATGGCGATGGCGAAGTCCATCGCCTCGAAAACGGGTGAAAAACTGGACATGAACCAGCAATGCCTTAGCGAAGGACTCGCCAATACCGTCGGCAGCTTTTTCCAGTGCTTTCCTGGTTCCGGGTCGTTAACGCGTACCTACATCAACCACAGTTCAGGAGCAGCCACCCAGTGGTCGGGCGTGTTCAGCGCAATAGGTGTGGCTGCGACCGTACTCCTCTTCGCCCCCTATGCCGAATACATTCCAAAACCCGCACTTGCAGGCATCCTCGTCCTGACGGCCTTTCGCATGACCGAGATCGCTACCTTAACATACATTGTCAAGGCGACGCGATTCGACGCTTGGATATTGGCGATCACCGCGCTATCGGCAGTCCTCGTCTCTGTCGAGTTCTGCATCTTGATTGGAGTCGTCCTTTCATTCGCCCTGTACATTCCAAAAGCCGCCAAGATTTCACTATCCGAATTGGCCGTTACCAGCGACCGCATCATCCGTGAAGTTCAGCCTGGGGATCCTCGATGCCAATTCATCAGGATCTACAACTTAGAGGGAGAACTCTTCTTCGGGAGCGCTCCAGAACTTGAGCGGGTGCTCGATACCATCATCGAATCTTCTCCGCCGGGTCTCAAAGTTCTGATCCTTCGCTTGAAACGTGCTCGCAATCCAGATGCTGTCTGCATGCAAATACTTCAGTCCTTCATCGATCGCATGCACACGAGGGAAATTACTGTCATGCTCACAGGGGTCGGCAGTGAGATGATCCAAGTCATGGCGAATGTAGGCATCCTCGAGCAAGTTGGCTCCGGAAATGTTTTCCGAGAGGAGTCCGATATTTGGGCCAGCACCATCGAAGCCATGAAAAAGGCCTACTCTATTCTCGGGAACCAGCGGTGCCCACACTGCCAACATCAGTTCCACAGCCTATCGACCAGCGACTGGTCGTACATGATCTAGCAACCGACGAAAAATGGGACCAACATCCTCCACCTTCGTTGCGTTACAATGCGAAACAACGTTTTGATTTCATGACGCCATCCGCTGCTCTCCCGCGATCGTTTCCGCCATACCTTCCCCGACTCGCAACCAATCGTTATTTGCGCATACACCTTTCCGAAAGATTTCCCCCATGGCATCCGCTTCGAACGTCCTGGGTACCGAACTGAAACCGTGTTCCATGGATCCGATTACTGGATTCTTCCGAGATGGTTGCTGCCGTTCTGGTGCAGAGGATTTAGGCCTACATCTGGTTTGCGCCCAAGTCACCGACGACTTTCTCAAATTCTCGAAGATCCGAGGGAACGACTTAATAACCCCAGTCCCCGAGTTCCGGTTTCCCGGACTCAAATCCGGGGACCGATGGTGTTTGTGCGTACTCCGATGGCGCGAAGCACTTGAAGCGGGTGTCGCGCCCCCTGTGGTTCTAGAGTCTACGCACATCTCCACGCTCGAGTTTGTCGATCTAGCCGATCTTCAATCCCACGCAGTAGCACCCTAATTCCGTAGGACTCGTCTTCAATTGCGGTCGACCGCCTGTCGTCCGAGATCGGGAAAATCGGTAAAGAAGCCATCGACATGAAGCGTGTCGACGAGGAATCGATGTGTTTCCTCAAGGGAACGCGACCAGCTCGGCTGCATTTCTTTGCGGATCGTATACGGGTGAACTTTTAGACCAAGCTCTCTCGCTTGTTCGACCAGCCCAGTACTTGAAACCTGACCATCGTCCCCACGAGTTGCGAGAAGATCGAGGGAGGGACCGATCCCCTGAACGGTTTTGGATGCTGACTCCAATTCCTTCGGGTCGATCGGGCGTCCTAGAAGATAGATAAGCGGCAGTTCGCACTGCAGATCCTCTCGAAGATGCTTTAGCTCACCGAACTCAAAGCATTGAATGAAGCATGGGCAAGTGCTATTGTCGATCGAGCAACGATTCAGGAGTTCGAGCAACATTCGCCCCATCGACTCCTGGAAATCCGTCCGACCACTAAACTCCTTGCGATGAAAGCTGGGCCCTTTAAGTTCAATGTACAGCCCAGTCGACTTTCCAGTGGTTTTGTTCAACCCTTGGACAAGCTTGATTTCCTCTTCGAGTTTTAACACTCGCTGCCCGCAGCCGACAGGAAAGCGATCAGCGAAAACAGGTTCGTGAGAATCTCTGCGAGTGCGCTCATGCAATTCGAGCCCCTGAATCTCTGCCCAAGTAAAGTCGGCAAAGTACCACTTGCCATCAGAGCGAGATCGATCCGGATACACCTGCTCAACATTCGTGGTTTCTTCCATCGCAATGTCGTGTGTCACCACAAACTGCAGATCCTTGCTGAGCACAACGTCTTGTTCGATATAATCAGCGCCCTGCGCATGTGCTAGAACTTTTGCACCTTCGGAGTGCTCCACCACATAACCACTAGCACCACGGTGAGCGATCACCAACGGACGGTCAGAGCGGGGATCAGCAACCCGCTCCTCGGCCAGAGAAGCGGAAGCGCAGCACCCGATCAAAGCCAATTGGACCAAATAGGTACGCATCGGTATCTAGCCCTCAGTTTGGTAACAGCGGAGAATCATTCAGACGATTAGCGCATCAAAGGGTAATGCACGAAGCCTACCAGCACCAAGAGCCCTCGCTCAACCTTCATCCTAATTTCATGCGATCCTTGCGAATCACCGCGAGCATTCCTCAATGGCGAACCGCAGTGGCCAGCCAACACGCTATTTGCTCATGAAGGAGGTCAAGTGGAATGACGCTGTGAAACACGTCGTCGAGCCAATAGACAATACTCTCGCCGATTATGTCCCAATTGCCGTGCTTCAACACTTTCAAACCCCCATGACTTGACTCGCTCTAGATGCTCGGGGATTTTCTGAGCATGCTTCCAATCCGGTAACTTCATTGTCAACACCAACAACCGAAACTGAGAGGTCGGATACATCACAATGGCTTCGACCGTGTCCAACGTGTAGTTAGGAGTCACATTCGCATCACAGACCAGAACTCGGAAGCCTTGAAATGCCTTGCGTTTCACCTCGCGAGAACGGTTCCTCCAATGAGTAAAATTCGGGTGGTTCGCAATTCTCTCATCCATCTCCGCTGGGTCGATACCGGTGACTTTCGTGCCACGATCGAGCAACCACTGACATGCTCCACCAGGTGACGCTCCAATCTCGACTACCTTCTCGCTAGGCCGAAGTTGAATCCCTCCCCATTCGAAGGCTTCGGCGATTTTATAATAGGCCCGACTGATCACTTCCTCGGGAAAGAATAAGTCGGGCACTCCTCCAGGGCAAAAGTCATAACTCTTTTGAGCGTATTTGGCCGCTATCCACCACCGATTTGGCTCGTCGATGATCACCTCGAGAATTTTCGCACCTTGAGGAGCTTGGCGTTCAAGTGGTACTGTAGATAATACCTCCGTTGGAGACATAACATGGGTCGCGACGCAGGCTTCAGCGGTTGCGATGCTTGCTGGAATTTGAGGCGTCTCGCGCGACACCCCACTGGCACGCACCTCCCTCGCGTCGTTACTCTGCCTCAGCGCATTCCTGATTAGTTCAGCCACAGACTGCGCCAAAAGGGACTCGCCTGGCTCAAATCCATTCCAACCTGGTTGGGCGGTATCCCGTTGCCAGACATGCAATACCTCCCAGTCCATGCTCACGTAGGAGGCCAGGATCTGCTCAACCATCGGGCCCGATTCGGTCCCTTCGACCCGCTCCAAAACGGTCCCCCGACTACGGACGAGCGGGTGCTCAATCAGCGCCCTCGACCAAATCGGGGTCGCCATATTCGATTTGAAAGTTAAGAACCCTTTTGCGGAATACGCCAATCGAAACGGCCCAACCGGCTCACAAAGGGCCTGCTTGAGGACCGATTCTGCTCCGTGCTGGCAGGCGGCGTATAGGAATCGTTGGATAGGCTTGGCATTGGTTGGACTCATGGCTTGATCCAAAGTACTCGAGATCGACCGATCCACCATCCCTAAAACGTTACAGAACCCAAAACCCCCTCGCCCCATGCTTCGGAAAACAACATAGGTCTAAAAAACAGCCCTGCATCCACCAAAAAGACGGGATTCAAGGGGTTTGGCGTGGACGATTCCCCGCAAAATCCCGTATAACTAGCAGCGATGGGTGTTGTCCGACGCATCGCTCCTGGCTGTTCCGGTGCCTCCAAGCACTTCTCGTGATAGCCAATTCCCGGCGAACAGTGCGAGGCCCCCCTTTCGGCAACTTTGGCATCGATGGTTGATGCTACCAGCGATCATTAGAAGTTCGTCGCTCCAAGCGGCATTTAACATTCCAACCAAACATTTTCTCGGAGTGAAGTCCTCGGGACGTTATGGGAAAAAACGAAGAAGCATTCGAAGTCGAAGGTACTGTAACCCAGGCTCTAGCGAACACCCGGTTTCGCGTTCAGTTGGAAACCGGATCGGAAGTGCTTGCGCACGTTGCTGGTCGAATGCGGAAGAACTTCATCCGTATTGTTCCTGGTGACAAAGTTCGTGTGGAGCTGTCTCCGTACGATTTGACCAAGGGACGAATCGTATTCCGAGAACGCTAAGCCTTACTCCAAGGAAGCCTGCAGGTCGTCTTGGCAAATCCTCTCGGTGGATTGCCACATTAACTCGAAAGACCTGTGCAATTCAGGTCTGTGAAGTTCAGGTCTGTGCACCTCATCGGCCTACCGTTCTGATCGATGATCGCCCGTTGCTTGGATCAACCGTTACTTGGACTTTGACCTCCAGGCCACAAATCGCTGGAACCATGACTGGATGGATGCTTGCTGTTGCTTAGAGGTCGCCAGTTGCATGGCATGATTGACCTCGGCCTGAGCTTCGTCCTTGCGACCCTCACCGTATAGGCACAGGCCGAGAACCAAGCGAGCCATCGGTTGTAGCGGGTTCATCCGCAGTATCTCGCGACTCTCCGCTTCTGTCCGGTAAAAGTCCCCGGACGACATATACATCATCATTCGGCGAATACGATAGTCGTGGGACGCTGGATTCATCGCGACCAAGTCATTCATCAACGCGATCGCCGTGTCCACTTGACCGGCTAACTCGGCAATGTTGGCAGCTTGCGAGAGAACGGCCTCGTCGTTCGGCGCGATCTTTGCCGCTTCCTTCATCACATTCATGGCCGACTCTAGATCACCCGTTGCTGCTTCGACGGCACTAAATGCGATCCAGGCTTGGGTATCATCCGGCCACTGCTCTAGAGATTTTCTCAAACTCGATTTGGCTTGATTTAGAGTTTGCTGCTTCTTTGGAGAATCCGCCGGAATCTTTTCCGCAAACCGGGCCAACGCGATCCCCATATCACGTTCCTTTTCGAGTTCTCCAACGTCGTTGCTGCTGAAGTATGGAATCAGCAATGACTGCCCCGCTCCAAGGATAGCTTCCTGAAGAGGTTGGTTCGGCTCTCGCAAAATGCGATGATCCGTCAAACTTGTATGAGCGATCTGAGTATCATCAGTCGTTGGCATATGGCATTGGATGCAATTATCTTTCCGCGAACTCCGCAGTTCCTCGGGCGCATTGCAACCTCGCTCCTGATGGCAAGACTTGCAATTCTGAAGTTGCAACCGTTCTTCTTCAGCGGAATCATGCTTGCGATGCGGGTCGTGACACGAACTGCATAAAAGGGTTTTACCGGCGGCCGTCCGACACTTCGCCAACAACAATTGATCGAAATGCCCGACCGCTTTGTTCTGCAAATTAGCGTCAGGCGTCGCAATGTATCCGTTCACAAAAAGATCCAACGCAAGTCCTGGGCGAAACTCTTCGAGTTCACGATCCTTGCGAACCACTCGCGTTTTCCCGCTCAAGTGGCATTGGGCGCAGATCGCCATTTGAAGCTCATCAGCTAGATGCTTGGGATTGACAATCGTCGTATCCATTCCGCCTTCTGAAGTAGTGACCTCGGATCCCGTGGAATGGGCTTTGGCATGTAATTCTCCCGGTCCATGACATCGTTCGCAACCGATCGACAACTGCTGCTTGCTGACGGGCTGCTTGTAACGATTGACGGAATCCGCGATCCACCCGCTCTGATTGACATGACAATACAAGCAACCGTTTACCATCGGTCGTTGCGTCGCTTCCCCCAGGTTGAACCCAGGCGAAATATCCCAACAACCCTTTTCTGTAAACCAACTCATAGGGGCTTGCCACACACTGTCTTCATCCAAGGTCACGTAAGAGCGGCCCCGGGTTCCAGAACCGATCGCGATCGCGATCGGGTACTCCACAGAGGGTAGATACTTTCCATCTCCTCCCATTGCGCGAACCACTTGGAACACACCCTCCGAGTCCTTCCGGACGCTGAGTTCGTACGGCCCAGCCTGGATCGGATCTAACGTGCCGCTGCCAAGTCCCTCTAGGTCGTCCGAGCCCGCAGCCATTGCGGATCGCCCCATAGGATGCTGGTGGAACGAATCGCAAAGCCCTTGATGGCACTCCGCACAATTGGCATCTCCCATGTACGCCACGTCCGGACGAACGTTGAGGAATACCGATTTCGAAACTAATCTCGGATCCGTCGCAGGCCCAACACCCGTACTTTTTGGAAGGAATGACCAAACCGTAGGCTTTGCGGGTTCCGAGGAAGCGTTAGCCAATGAGCCCCCCAACGTATTTTGTGGGAGGGACGGTGAACCGATGAGTACATAGGCAAGAGCCAAGCCCAACCCGGCTGCTAAAAGCACGAGGAGCCAAAACAGGGTTTTCATAATGTTCCTAAGCTGAGCATCCGAGCTCGGACAGCAGCATCATCAGTGCGTTGTTCGCCGAAATCCGATCCCAGCGAGTGACATACGGTTCGGTATCCTACATGTTTTGACCTACCGGTATCCCCACTAAAATATAGGCCATCCGAAGACCATTAGTTCGACCATAAGATAGTTCGAATTAGAAGAAAAACAAGAACCTCTCAATGTCATGAACGTTTCGAGAACCAAGCGATCCTGACGCTGGATTTCCCGGTGAGATCCCTATTCCATCCAAACTCAGGACCACGGGAGAACGCCGCATTTACCCGCCCATGAGGAACGGACGTTCAGGGGACTAAAACACGATTGGGGGACGAAGCGGCCTTTCCAGCTTCCTGTGAAATTGAAAAAACAGGTGCAATTCCGTAAATGCCTAACCCAGCCCCCCCCGGGTTGGGTCCTCTCCGCTATTCTGATTTCTTGAACGCATG
>VGZN01000055.1 GCA_016872635.1 Planctomycetota bacterium
TACCCATGTGATCAATTATGATTTACCCTTTGATTCCGAAGCTTATGTGCACCGGATCGGACGTACGGGTAGGGCTGGTAGGAGCGGACAAGCGATCATATTCATCGCTCCAAGGCAACGAGGTTTCTTGAGGGAAATCGATCGTGCCGCTGGACAGACGATCGAACCGATGGCGATTCCAACTTCGAAAGAAATCAATTCGCTTCGCGTTTCCCGCTTCAAAGAGATGATTCAAAAGGCCGCATCACCAACGGAAGCTGGTAAAGAGGTATTCAACCTGTTTGAAAAGCTGATCAACGAATGCGCCGCGGAACATGCATTATCTCCAGTCAAGGTGGCTGCGGGATTAGCCCTTTTAGCACAAGGGGAAAGGCCATTCTTTGTCAGCGAATCTTCCGAACGTATGTTGCGAATGGATTCCGATCGAGGACGCAGAGATCGCGGCGGAGATAGCCGTGATTTTCGTAATTCCGGCCGAGATCCACGAGAACGCTTCGGGGACCGGGATAGTGGATTCGGCGGCGAAGGACGCCGGGGTGGACGCCGCGGTGAGCGTGGAGAAGGAATTGAGTTAGGGGATCCACGCAGAGAGAAAGAGACATTCCGTGTCGAAGTCGGACGCATTCATGGTGTGAAGGCTGGGAATCTCGTCGGCGCTGTTGCCAATGAGATAGGGCTGAACTCCGATCTCATCGGTCAGATCAAGATCCATCATGATTTCTCCACCATTGATTTGCCTGCAGGTATGCCTCGGGAAGTCTTTAAGACTCTAGGTAAGGCTTGGGTGTTGGGGCGTCAACTTAGGATTTCTAAATTGATGGACCACCCCTCCGAACGACGTTTTGCAAAAGGTAAGCGTGGAGCACGATGACGATCGGAGCCGCGAGGTTTCCACGGAAAGAAGCTTTCGCGGCCCAATGATTGAATCACCGGATGACTCGGGTCCGAGATGGAAACGTCACTTCTAAGTATCGACCAATTGGCGGACGCAGCCGCGATCATTGCGGCTGGTGGTATCGTGGCGTTTCCAACGGAAACGGTTTATGGGCTGGGTGCGGATGCGACCAATGCGTCTGCTATCTCAAAGATATTCTTGGCAAAAGGGCGGCCTAGCGATAACCCGCTGATCGTCCATGTTGCCGATTTGGCTGGAGTAGCTCGCGTCGCAAAGGAAATTACGCCGATTGCCAAAACCCTCATGGATGCGTTTTGGCCTGGTCCCTTGACCATCGTCATGCCGAGAGGTGATTCCGTTGCGGACGAGTTGTGTGCAGGATTGCCCACGGTTGCCATACGAATGCCAAAACACCTTGTCGCGCTCGAATTGATCCGTCGATCCGGGGTGCCGTTGGTCGCCCCAAGCGCCAATCGTTCAGGACGACCAAGTGGTACGACTTGGGAGGCGGTGCATGAGGATCTTTCGGGGCTGGTCGATGCGATTGTCTGCGGAGAACCTACCGAGTTAGGCTTGGAGAGCACGGTGATCGACATCACTCAATCCCCCCCTTGTGTCCTTCGGCACGGTGCGATCTCCTTGAAGTCGATCCAAGCCTTTGTCTCAGATGTGGTTTCTGTAGACGAATTGGATTCGAGCGATCAAGTGCGAAAGCGAAAATCGCCAGGGACGCGGCATCGTCACTACCAACCCAAAGCTCAAGTATTGATCGCGAATAGTCCTTCGTTCGGTACTGATACTTTTGAAGATGGATCCATTTCAGATGGCACAAGCAAATCAGTAGTTGAGGAACCCGTTGGAATCCCCGCATCGCGTGCGTGGATCGGGCTTTCGTCCCCCAGTCGAAGGGAGGATTGGCGTATCATAAGGGTCTGTGAAAGCCCCGAGGATTACGCGCGAGTTCTGTTTTCGTACTTCCGAGAGATAGACCGATTAGGAATTGATTTCATCGTCTGTCAGGTCGTACCCGACGCTGGAATAGGTCGAGCGTTGATGGACAGGATTCGTCGAGCGAGCGCAGACGAGTAAATCGCGATCGACCGTTGCATTGAATCTAATCGTTGCATTGAATCTACAGGTGAAGGGATGAAATACCAGAGTAATCAATCCATCAGAAGACGTTTCAAAGCGGTTGAATTGGCGAGACGGGTCGCCGTTTCCGTGTCCCTTTCGGTGTTGACCGGGTACGGTATTGCACAAGAGAAACAAGTGGATAGTGAGTTGGACGGAGAGCGGCCGAAAGCCACCGCGCCGCGAACTACCTCTAATATCGAGGAGCTTGTCCTCGTTGAACGAGGTACGTTACCCGTGATGATTTCTGCACCGCACGGAGGGACTTTGCGGATTTCAGGGGTGCCCGCGAGAAAAGGAGAGGGAATGCAGGCCGGACCTGCGGGTTTCTTTACTGGCCGGGATGGAGGTACGGAAGAGTTAGCAAAGGAAGTCGTAGCCGCCATTGAGAAGAAACTTGGAGCGCGTCCTTACAGCGTGATCAGCAGTACGCATCGCAGGTACCTAGATCCAAATCGTCCTGCAGAAATTGCGTATGAGGATGACGACGCGAAACCGGCTTACGAACGGTACCATGCAAACTGCCGCTTGCATTGCGATGAGATCATGTCGCAATTTCGAGGTGGATTGTTGTTGGATTTGCATGGTCAAGGTTCCAGCAGCCAGATGGTATTTCGTGGAACTGGTAACGGTAAAACCGTTTCGAGGCTGCGCGAACGGTTCGGTGAGGAATCGCACACGGGCGATACTAGTTTTATGGGGATCCTCAATGACTTAGGTTGGCGTGTTTACCCGAAGCCTTATGGTGGAAAGGAACAGTCCGGATTCACCGGTGGTTACATCGTCCAAACCTACGGGAGTCACCGTACGGAAGGGATCGACGCCATACAGCTGGAGTTTGGTTCCGAGTATCGGAATGAAGCAAATCGTAAAAAAACAGCGTCCGTGCTGGCAGAGGCTGTTTCGCGGTACCTTGAAATCTATGTCCCCAACCACAAATAGCTTCGGTTGCAAGGCCAGTCACATGCGACGCGATCCGTCAAGTTTCTACCCGCTTTGCATTTCACGATGAGTTGTCCCATGCCTGTATTAAATATTTAGCGGGCAATACGTGCGCGTCGAATTAGGTGCTTATTTCTGAGACCGTCTCGCTCATTAGGACAACTCCCAAATATCGTGTTGGGGGCTAATATCGTGTTGGGGAGTCATGCTCGCTAATCGTCAATCGTGTTTTGTGGATCGGATCGCTGCAGAGGATCGCTTGCAGGTGCGCGTTTGTGGACGATCTGCTCCACAGGTGGGGCGGTGGTTTGCGTCGATGAAGGCGCAAATGGCGACTTAGGGGTCAACGTCGCTGTGTCCATGGTGGCCCATGGTGATGCAGGGTCTTTTTTCAGCTTGCGGAAGTATTCGGCGATCGTGCGAGTTGCAAAATCGGCATCCCCAGTCCGTTCGAGCATTTTACCGACGGCCGTGATGTGCTGGCCAAAGTCTGTATTTGAATCTTGGCGCAGTCGTTTCGGGCGACCGAAAATTGGAAACGCAGCGATCAAGGCGATTAGGCCTAGAATGGCTGCGTGGATCGTGATCACGTTTAAGGGCCAGAGGGTGAGCATCTCGAGGCCTTGCTGTTGCTCTTCGGCGTCATTTTCTCGAACCATGGGATCCGTGGATCCGGTGATGAAGCCAACCCCTCCCTTAGGAAGATCCTTGATGATGGAACTAGCAATACTGCGATGGGATTCGTGCAGCATCGAGTAATTGGAGAAAAATGAGTTGTTCGCAACTACGATAACTCGGCCCCCGAGGAACTCTGGCCGAAGGAGAGTCCCAATTAATATTCGCCCATGCCCCGTTAGTAAATCGGGGGTGATGGTAGGTGCGTCATCAAATGGGATTTGGGAGATAATCTGTTGCTGGGACTCGTCGCTGGGTGTCCATGTTTTTTCATAGGCATTGGTCGTGGGAACAGGCTTTGCAGAATTTGGCTCCCAATCAAAGTTTTTTTTGATGTTGTTTTCATCATCGGGTGCGATAGCTGTCGGATGCGTTCTTAGAAAAATCTTTGCGTTGCTTGCATCTACAAATTTGGACAATGGCCCTGCAAACTCGTAGATTTGTTCCATCTCGTGGTTCGAGCAATCCCAACGGAGCCAAGGCATGATAATGGTGTCGCGATTGGCACGCCTGATTTGATCTAGACGGGACTGTTCCAATGCTTGCCAATCCCGTGCAGAAGACGCAGGATCTTTGAAGTTTTTCTGAGTAGCTGGCGAGTTTGCCAAATCTCTCCAGTAGTCGACATTTGGGGAATAGTCACGACCTATATAGATCAGTGTTCGATTCCCACGGCTTAGCCATTGGGATAACCAATAGTAGGTGGCGGCATCATGTACCGGGAAAGCGTCAGGGGACCAGATGATGGTGTTGAGGCGATTCATGTTCCCCGGAGACAAAGAGCGAACGGTATAGGTGTCGAAGCCCTTTACCTTGACCATTTCCCGAAAAACGGCTAGTCCGCTAGGGCTGCTCTTTGCCTTGGACCCTTCACTCTCTCCGTACTCGAAACGGACTTGTCGGGTGCATCCGATACAAGTCAACACGGCGAGGTAGAGCAATAACATCGACGGTTTCGAGCGCATCATGTTCCGACCTCCGCAATCGTACCTTCCGAGGCGTTTGGGTTTGCGGAATGGTTCACACGCGTCGCTACTGCAAGGTCTTGTTCAAAGCGAGGCAGTTGGTCCCAAACATGATGAAAGGATTCTTTGGAGACGATATGCCGTCCAAAAAATGATTGTTCGAAAACGGCGGTGGTTTGTGCGAGAAATCTCTGTAGTGCGGGTTCTGGCCGCAGTTCGCGAAGGTAAACACCATTCGTTTTCCCTTTTTCCAAGCGGATTCTATGCCCTGCATCGAGTTCGACGAGAGCGTAACTGAAGAGATACGCGATCGCCTTTGAGTAATCCCCTTTCTGACGGAGTTGATCTGCTTGGCTTCGAAGACCAGCAATTGGTTTCTCTAGTTCGAACGGAAGATCGGATATCCGGGCAAGTTGCTGTTCAACATTTTCCCGTTTCTCGGGGCTCTTACTCTGCGCAATCCAAGAGTGGAGTATTCTCGTTTTATAGAGGAAATAGAAAATCAATCCGATCAAGGCAACGATGACAAGGTACCAAAGGAATCGGAAAATCGTGGCGAACAAGTCGCCGAAGTTACTGAAGAGGCCCGGCGAGCTCGATGAGGAATTGTTGCTGCCAAAGAGCCGATCGAGCCAGCTGGTGCCGGATTGGGGTGTTTGGACGGAATTGTGACGATCATTGACGTCGGTTCGGGTCAATTGGTTCGACTCAATAGTGACAGCCTCTTCGTCGGTATTGACCCACACGGGATCGGTTCCTCGGCGAAGCACTTTGCGCGCTGATTCGTTTGGGAATTGTGCAAGCCCAGTGGAAGGGGCAGAGAGGTATGCGCAAAGAAACATCGGGATTATCAGGAGTAATCCCCTTGGGTTATCTTTCGATCTCATGATGATGTCCCTTCCATGAGTCGAGCATTCGCTAACATCCGTTGCTGTTCAGCCTTCAATTTGAGCTCCACTTCCCAGCCCTCGGTTCGAATGCGAGTGTTGAGGTAAAGGAGGAATCGAATGATCGCGCTCCAGGTTGCCATCAGCCATAGAACGAGGGGGAAAAAGATCAAGTCCATCCAGAAGCCCCAGTTGCGGATCCCAAAGACGACTCCGCAGACGTAGAGTATTCCAAGACAAGCCAGTAGGACAAAAGCGACTGAGATGATGGTGATGACAATTTGCACGCTGAACAAGTCTCCGGAGCCTGCGTGGAGCCAGGAGGTTCGCCGGCCATAGGAGAGTTCGTTCGCGTTCGCTTTTTTGGAGGTAAACAATGGGCATCGTTCAAGCAAAAGGATTTCGGGAGCGAAAGGTCGAAAACCTCGGACCATGAACACGAGGATCACGCACAAGGTTAGGTAGACCGTTTGTTCGACATCGGTATTCGAATAGGGGGATACAAAAATGATGCAAGCGAAGGCGATCGCTAATAGTCCACCCCGAAGTAAGCCAAGAACCCAGGTCAAAGCCGTAGCGCGACTGACGAGAACGCCGAAAACCTGGCGTATCGTCGGTTGCTCAATGAACACGGCTTGACCGAGAAAATAGGTGACACCGCACATTGCGAGAGGGGCTTGCAAATAGACTAGGCACACTTGGGTCCATAGATAGCGAGCCTGATAGCCGCCGTTGGTTGCATGGTATGTGGATGCCATGCTTAGTCGGTCATAATCGGTAATTGGGTAGAGTAGCACCAAATTAATGGCGAAAAATGGTGCGATTCCAAGGATTGCGAAGAGCACGATCTTTGGAAGATACGTCCGCGCAACGACAAGACTCAAATCGAGGATCTCATCGATGGAACGCTGGGCGATGACGACAGAGGTAGTATCTAGTTGCATGCTAGGTCAGGCCCTCTTGCTGGTTGGATTCGCCGTCCTTGGGGTAACCTAAAATGACGAAATAGAACATCAGTAGCGATGCGCTGGCGATTACGAAAAGAGCCTTGAGTGCATAAGGCAACGGCGATGGAGAGATGAAGCCTTCGGTGAATGCGGCGAGGATAAAAAGAGCCACTGCTACCAAAATGATCGGTAACGCTTTTTTTGCGCTGACACGAAATGCATCCACGCGGCTCAGGCCGTCGGTCACAATCCAGCCGATCCCCAGTCGCAAGCCAGCAGCCGCAGACAAGCTGATTGCGGTAAGTTCAAAGACTCCATGGGCCGTCACAAACTCGAAGAAAGTATCACCCGCAGCAACATCTGGCCTTGCCATGTATCCAAACGATGCACCGAGCACGATCGCGTTGTAGGCTAATTTGAATAGGCTCGGTATCAGCAGAGGGCCGAGGGCAAAACACTCTAGACCGATGCTTGTGTTGTGCTGAATGTAAAATGCGGCCATGCTCGCATATTGGTCGATATTTCCACTCAATGGTTTCTCAAAACTTCCCTCAAGTTGTCGGATCTGATCTTTTCCAAGGATGGTTTCGCCAAACTTAGGGAAAGTTCCTTCGGCCCAACTTAGCATGGCAGCGAGACTGAAAAGACCGAAGAATATGATACCAGTGATCTTTACGCAGGGATCATTGAAAACCGCCTTAGGCATCGTTTCAAAAATATAGGTCCACCAAAGGGAGGTGGGGAGACGATGCGAGCGATACAAATGACTGTGAGCGCGTCCGACCAGACGGTGCAGGTAATCGATCGTGGTGGGTGGGAGTTTGAGATTCTCCGCCATCGCCAAATCGGTACATGCAGCGCGATAGAGCGCTGCGAAACGAGTGACCTCCGCGGCTATGGGTCTTTTGAGCGACGAGAAGTTTCGATACTTGTCGCACATCGAGTCCAATTCGTACCATCCCTGTCGCCGGCGTTCTAGGAGTTCAACGGTTCTCATGGCGTCTCTCCACTTGGGAGTTGCGGGCTAGTCTCAATCGCAGGCGATGCAGATGATGTCGTAGGTTGGGGATCGAGATTCGATTCTGTCGCGTATTTTACAGGTGTTTTTTGTGATATTGGAATGCCGACGTCGATAGCGTCACTCTCGACAATGGAGATCGGCCTTGCAACAAACTCTCGATAATACAAAGCACAGAGAAACAGGTCAGGGCTAGTGTCTGATCGTATGCCGAGTTGTGCCATGAGAGGTGCTGCAAGAATCGCAGACAACTCCATTCGTCGAGCGACTGGCATCCGCATTCGACGCTCAGCGTACAGCGCGACAGCACGTACCATCGGTCGACTCATCATGAAATTGGCTGGAATCAAGTCCGCAAGGGAGGAGACTCTGGGGTCTTCGAGCTTTACTTTGGGTGGGACCCAAGCCCTTTCATCCACGACGACCATCGTTCCGGCTGCTAGATCACCCAGCCTTTGAAATCGAGACGTGATCGACATGCAAACGGTCGCAACGAGACCCGTTGGAACGACGAACAGCGGGGGGGCGTCGTTTGCAAGCAATGCTTCGAGCGACATCATGGGAGCTAAGTCTGCGAGGCGTAAAAAATTCCGGATGGTAGCTTGGTAGGAACTGATCGGCCGTCCATCTACCGAAATGACCTGAATCTTGCTGATCCATTTGCCGATGGTTCGCCCATTCCAGTACGTTTCAAAAAAGACACCGTAGAACCAATCGATCATGAAATAGGTCAACAACACCACCACACCAATCGTTGCAAACTGCGAAAGGAACGGGAAGAGTTGGACAATCCCTGAACAGGCTACAAGAAAAAAGACGCCCAAGAATGTCGCGATCCGAACGATGAGGTCGACAAGGAACGCAGGGATGCGGCGAAAGGGGCCAGCGATCCGATATTCAAATTGGATATTTTCGGGGGTAGTGATCGTCGCCGTTAGATCGATGGCGTTGCGTAGTGACATAAAATCGATCGGCACGGAGTTACGAATCGAACCAAGTTGAATCGGTCGAGCATGTGCAACGAGCCAAGCACATGCAGCGAGTACCGACTTCACAAAAGACGTCATAAAAAAGGGATTGTTCAATCAAGCATCGCACGTTTGGGTGCATATTTCATCCAATCCGTAAACTGCAACGCTAGAGCATTTTACGCGAATAATCTACGCGTTGGAACAGGTCGCTCCACAAGCCGGCCGCATGCAGCAACACGTCGCCGATGGGTACTGACGGGAGATCTGCAACCATGTGTCGACGCGGAAGTGGGCTGTTCCATTTCTATTTTAGAGGGTCAATACACCCCTGGGCTATTGCGGGCGAACTGTCCGCTCGTTTATCGTGGTTTCAGCGGTAATTGCCGTCGAGCCTTCAGCGGAATGATTGGAGATAGAAAATGGAACGTGAACAGAACAATGGGAGTCGCTCCCAACAACATTGGTTATGGAATCGCAGGGATTTCGTCTCAGTGGGAGGGGGTGTCTTGGCGGCAGGGCTTATTGGCTCTCGATCGCGGGCAGAGTTCATCGAGGAACAGATCGCTAAAGCACCAGAAACCCTTGTCAAGACGCTTTACCAATCCCTGAGCCAAGAGCAAAAGCAGGCGGTGTGTTTTGATTGGGATTACATAGATCCAAGTTTGGGTTTGCTAAGGACCCGCGTGGCGAACAACTGGAAAATCACCAAACCAACGATCCTGAGTGATTTTTATACCCCGGAACAAAGGGCTTTGGTTCGAGAGATTTTTCAAGGGATCATCGATCCATCGTGGCACGCTCGATTCGATAAGCAACTCCAAGATGACATGGGGGGCTTTGGCAAAGGTCAAAGCTTGGCGATTTTTGGGACGCCTGGAAGCAATAAATTCGAGTTTGTTCTGACGGGTCGGCATACGACTTTACGGTGTGACGGAAACACTCAGGAGCACGTCGCGTTGGGCGGGCCTGTGTTTTACGGACACGCCGCCGGTAGGGACGATGAAGAAGCAACCCATCCCGGGAATGTCTTTTGGGAGCAGGCTATCGCCGCTAACAGCGTCTATAAGATGCTCGATAGAAAGCATCGGAAGATGGCAGAGGTTTCGTCGAGCCCAGACGAAGAGGCTGTCGCTTTCCGTGCGGATGGTAAATTCCCTGGGGTGCCGGTGAGCGAGTTTTCTAATGATCAAAAGTCAGAACTGAAAAAGGTCTTAGCGAAGCTTATCGAGCCATTTCGCTCCAGCGATCGAGATGAAATCGAAAGCTGCCTTAAGAAGCAAGGCGGGATCGAGAATTTGTCATTGGCGTTCTATACCGACGAAGATGTGGGGGACGACAAGGTTTGGGACAATTGGCGTTTGGAGGGGCCAAGTTTTGTTTGGTACTTCCGTGGCTGTCCACACGTGCACGTGTGGGTGAATATCGCCGACGATGCGAGTGTCAAATTGAACGCCTAGCTTCCGTCGGCTCGCGTAAAAATGGGCAAGGTGCCCCATCGCACCACCATACAATGGGCAAGGTCGAATCACCAACGTAATAGCCCTGGTTGGAGGGTAAAGAAAACAAAAAGGCTCGGGATTTCCCGAGCCGTTTTCGTGTTTCATCATTTGGTCTTGAATCGAAGTTGGTCTATTTGACCCCTTCGGAGGATGTCCCTTCTTCGATGCAGAAAAGACGGTTTCGATTGGCAATGTAGATCCTGCCGTTGGCGGCAATCGGTGTTGTGTACACGGCGGAACCAACGTTGATTTCGTCAACCATATTCATTTCGGCCGACAATTCGAAGATGGAAAGATCGCCGTCTTCGTCACCGATGTACACCTTGTTGTCGGCGATCAGCGGAGATGCCCAGGAAGCAGCGAGCATATCGCTGGTCCAGTGAGCGGTGCCGGTCTTGGAGTCTAAACAATGGATGACACCTGAGAAATCCGCGACGAAGAGCAAGTCATTCTTGATGGCCACAGTACCGCAGGTGCGGTGCATGGTTTGCTCGAATTTCTTGGGGTCGCTACCAACGTAATGCCACACAGCGGCCGAGTTGGGGTTGTCGCGTTCGAGGTCACCTTCGGCTGCGACTAAAGCTTGCTTGCGTTTGGGTGGAATCACCACGGTCGGGTCTTTGGTGTTGTAGACCAATGTAGGGCTAACATCGCCTCGCTTGGTCGGATCTACACACCAAAGATGCCCACCCCCTTCGCCGTGCTCGGGGTCTTCGCCGACAGCGACAAAGATATTTCCATCGTAGATGACCGGCGTCGCAATCACGTGATTGCGCGTCGCACCGTTCAGCTTGTAAACGGAATCCTTCGGATTGCAGTCAAATTTCCACAGCAGTTTCGCTTTGCCCGCATCACCCCGAGCATCGAAGCTGTAAAGCCATCCATCGCCACCACCGAAGATAACTTGTTCAACGCCTCCCAATACGCCGTAAGCAGGCGAGGACCATTGGCCGTGAAGGATATTGGCACCAGGGGTATTGTCGGTCCAAAGAACTTCGCCGGTAAATCGGTTCAAGCAAATAAAGCTCGGTGCTTTTTCCTCAGGAACGGTGATGTGACCGTCGTCGACACCGTTCGAAGTATTGACTAACAGAAGGTCGCCCGCGCACGTCACCGAGCAGCTGCACATGTTGTGCTGAGATACGCCGAGTTGGTTCATCATGTCGACTTTCCAAACGACATCCGCCTCATCTTCGTTTTCGTTGGGTTCCTTGGTAAAAGGACCGTCATTTTCTCCATCATAGAAGCCCTCGGTATCAAGGCACGCAACTTCGCCCCGGCTGGTTACATACCATAGCCTGTCGCCATCGATCATCGGCGCGCAGCAGATGCCCTGATTGGGCCAGTCGTGGACTCGTCCCGTTGCAAGCTTTTCGCTGCTGTGCTGCCATAGGAACTTCCCGTCTTCATCGTTGAAGCAGAGGAGCACACCCAAGTCCACTGTGGCTGGGTAACGCTTGATATAACCCGAGCCGTTGTTGGTTCCGACGTAGGCTTTCCCATTAGCGACGACTGGATTGCCGTAGGTTTCAGACCCCAATGGCATCGACCATCGGATGTTTTTACCCGTCTTGACGTCGAACTCTACAGGCAACGGTCCGGTATCGGGAACGTTGTTCCGCTCCGGTGACCCGCCCCACTGCGGCCAATCGGTCGGTTTCACCTTGAGCTTGCTGATGCCCTGGGATGCAATGGCGGTAGCATCGTACGTCTGCTGAGCTAATGCTATTGGGGTTGCGGTTACCAAGCCCATGAGTGCCAATAACAAAGTTCGTTTGGCAATGTTCCTACGCATGCGATCATCTACCTCTTCTAGAGCGGAATTGGAAATGCTTAGCTGAAGTATAGTGAAAATCGCCAAAGACTGGAGGTTGCCCCCAAGAAGGTGGGGGAAATTCGCTACCGGCACCATGGACTATTGGGTTGAATACGATGCCCCAATATCCTTGGAGTGCCTATCCCTGCGACCGCCCAGCCTGCCGGGGGACCCCACATCAGCAGTGTCGGCAGATAGAGAGTCCCAAACGAAACGTTCAAACACATTGATTCGTTTGCAGAAAGAATTAAAGGTGAATGGCCCGCGTTACGTAATTAGACAATTTGATACTTGAGCGGTGCCGCACTTGGAGCTTCTAAGTCACTTGCAATCAAGGGCTTAGGGCTGGGTTGATGACGTCACCCGAGGCGTTGAAGGAGGATTTCATGCGAGTTGCTAAGACGCCTACGCTCGCAATGATGGCTCCAGCAATTAAAGACAGCATGACCGCATACTCGATCGATGTAGCTGCATCGTTGGCGAATACTAACCGGAGGGTTCGGGAAAATGCGGTCTTTTTTTCCTTGGTTTTCATATCTTCCATCAGCTTTCCCCGAAATATCCCATGGTTCGTTAGCCACTTTTTTGGATGGTGAGTTACACGCTACCCTTCAAACCTAGGTCGAACGGTCAGGGAGCAGCGGTCACTCCAACCGATATTGTCGAACAGGGATCGCAAAGGCCGTTAAATTCGGAATCAAAGGAATAATCTGTCAGAAATCGCGTTTGGGGGTGTCCGAAAATCGGCGAAAATAGGAGTAAAACCACGGCAAACCGGCATTCATAGCGTGGGTCGAGAGATCTATCGGCAACAACCCAGACCGGCAACAACCCAGACCATGGAATGGACCAACAGAATCGGTACAATAAGGAGATTGGGTTGGAGTCTCAGACCACCGAGGATCCTGGAGTGGCTTTCCGGTCGCTTTTGGGATGTGGATGTTGGGCCAGAGCGGAAAACTCGATTGCACGATCCGTTTTGCCGGTCCAAACTTATGACGGACCTACCTCATTCGATAGACTTATGGAGTGATTGCGATGAACTTACGTACGTTGAGTGCTTTGGCTATTGGTGGCATTGGCTTGTTCGCGGCATCGATCGGCTGCGATAACCCAAAGAGCCAACTTCCCGCCGAACGAATGGCACGTAATCCAGTTGTGTCCAACGAATCGGAGGAGACCAAAACAGTTTCCTTCAAAGTCGATGGAATGACATGCCCGAGTGGTTGCTACCCGACGGTGAAATCGGCGATCGCTAAACAAAAGGGAGTTGTCGATGTTGAATTGGCCCCTCAAAAAGAGAAGGATGTCATCGACAATCCAATCGTCTTTGTAAAGTACAAAGGCAAGCTTGACCTCGAATCGACCTTTAAAGCGATTTCTCGCGCTGGTTTTGAGGCTGAAGCGGTTTCCAACTAGCCTTCCTTTTGCAGGGGGGGAATGTGAATTGCGTCGGAACAAGCACACGCCGTAGCGTGTCGATTCCGCTGGGTGTGAGTGGGCGCCTGCGAGTCTTGGAGCGTGTATGCTTCATTGCCCTTGGTATCGGTGGCTTGTTCGCATATGTTTTCCACCAAATACGCTATGGAGTTCCCCCTTCTGCGCGAGTTCGCGATGTGAATACGTCATGTGAATAGTCGAGTTGATCGTTGTACTGGTCATTGCGTTGGATAACCTTCGAATCACGAACCTAATTGGATCTTTATGACTGAGTCCTTGGCAACGGAAGCAAACGATTCTTCTCCTCGACCTTTCGTGCATTTGCATTGCCACAGCCACTACAGCTTGTTGGACGGAGCGGGATCGATAGGCAAACTGATTGGTCGAGCCAAATCGCACGGCATGACGGCGCTAGCATTGACCGACCACGGGAATCTGCATGGTGCACTGGAGTTTTACAAAAAAGCGAAGGACTCTGGGATCAATCCGATTATCGGTTACGAGGCTTATGTGGCTCCTGGGAGTCGCTTCGAGCGCGATGCAGCATCGTCTAAGGAAGCAGCTTACCATTTGACATTGCTCGCGAAGAACCGCGAAGGCTTCAAGAATTTGGTGCGTCTAGCATCTGCCGCCAGTTTGGAAGGTTTTTACTTCAAGCCTCGAATCGATAAGGAGTTACTAGAGAAGTACAACGACGGGATCATTTGTTTGAGTGGATGCGTGTCGAGTGAGTTCTCGCGGGCGGTGCTGAAAGGATACGACACGGCGGGTGCGTTAGAGGAGGCTGAAAAGGTTGCTTCTTGGTTCTCCAAGACGTTTCAAGATCGCTTCTTCATTGAGATCATGAATAACCATCTCAAGATCCAGCGTGAGCAGCTGTTGGGAGCGGTCGATGTGGCCAATCGTATGGGATTGCCCTTGGTTGCCACCAGCGATGCTCACTACGTGGATCGCGAAGATGCGGATGTCCAGGATGTGCTGCTTTGCATCAGCACAGGAAAATTCCGAACCGATACCAATCGTATGAAGATGGAGAACGACCAGTTCTATCTTCGCTCTCAAGAGGAGATGTACCAAAATTTCCCTGGTCTCGAGGACGCTGTCGCACGCTCTCAGCAGATCGCCGATTCTGTCGACATCAACTTGGACTTGGGAAGTCGAAACTTTCCATCGTTTGAGATTCCCAAGGAGATCCCGACCTCGGACGATTATCTTCGTCACTTGTGCATGCAAGGACTCTTGGAACGGTACGCTGACAATGCCGAGATGTTCTTCAATGGGGAGCTTGCCCAAGTAGTTCTCGACCGACTGGATCGAGAGTTAGGGGTTATACGAAAGCTGGGATTTTCGAATTACTTTCTTATCGTATGGGATTTCGTGCGCTACGCTCGCGAAATCAATGTTCCAGCGACAGCGCGGGGAAGTGGTGTCGGAGCGCTTGTTTGCTACGCGCTGTACCTGTCCCACGTATGCCCGATCAAATACGACTTGCTGTTTGAACGGTTCCTAGACGAGAGTCGGATCGAAGCGCCCGATATCGATATCGACTTCTGTCAGGAGCGGCGCGGGGAGATCATCCGATATGTCAAGGAAAAGTACGGAGACTCCAACGTTGCCCAGATTGGGACGTTCGGCACACTCAAAGCTCGTGGTGCGATCAAAGACGTCGGTCGCACGATCAATCTACCACTCAGTCGCGTCGCGGAATTGAGCGAGTTGGTCCCCGATGATCCCAAGATCACGATCAAGGACGCTCTCGCGGAGAGCGAGGATTTGCGCAAGGCCGTTGAATCGGATATGGCCTATAAGGAATTGATTGGGCTGGCGACGCGAGTCGAGGGGATGGCCCGCAGCATCGGAACACACGCTGCTGCAGTGGTGATCGCCGACAAACCCCTTACTGAGTACGTCCCATTGATGCGGGGCTCCGGAAAAGACGATGTGATTACGCAGTGGTCCATGGGCGATGTCGAAGCTGCTGGGCTGCTCAAGATGGACTTCCTCGGTCTTCGCAATTTGACCATCCTCTCAAAGGCAGTTGACATTATCGAGCAAACTCGGGGTGTTCGCATCGATCCGCTGAAATTTCCTCTCGAAGACGAACCGACCTTCGACTTGCTAAGACGCGGTGAGACGAAAGGTGTGTTCCAGCTGGAAAGCGGTGGGATCCGCGACTTGCTCCAACGCATGAAACCGGATCACTTTCGAGATATCATCGCTACCAACGCGCTCTACCGACCAGGGCCCCTCGAGGGAGGCATGGTCGACGATTACATCGCTGTGAAGCTCAAAAAGAAGGAGGCGAATTACTTGCACCCGGTCCTTCGCGAGATTCTCGAAGAGACCAACGGTGTGATGGTTTACCAAGAGCAGGTGATGCGGATCTTGAATCGACTCGGTGGGATCGAGTTGGCGAAAGCCTACACGTGCATCAAGGCGATCAGCAAAAAGAAGGAGTCCATCATCGCGGCCAACGCGGAGAAATTCCTTCAAGGGGCCGTGTCGCTAGGTTTGGCAAAGAAAGATGCCGAGGACTTTTGGAATATGATCCTGAAGTTCGCAGGCTATGGATTCAA
>VGZN01000056.1 GCA_016872635.1 Planctomycetota bacterium
TTGGAATATCAGTTATCCCAAGCGCACCTGCCCCGGTGTGGAGCTATTTAGGTCATCATGACGCAGCGCTTGCAATTCTCGACGATGTAATTCAGGCAAATACGGCGCTACAGTCGACTGCGTTGCTAGTGAAGGCAAGTGTTCTGTATTCCTCGGACAAGGGCGTTGCAGCAAAATCCGCCTTCGTGAGCGCAGCTAAAATTCGGAGCCAATCCCCCATGGACCGATGGCTTCGAGCCCGAATCGCTGCTTCCCAAAAACAGTTCGGCACGGCGGAATCGGAATGGAAACCCCTCGTGAATCTCAAGCCTTTCGAACTCGAAGCCCGACGCGCGTTAGCCTTGCTCCACTGCGCTCGCTCGGAGCGGGTTCCTGCCAACGGCAAGAAAGCCATCAAGGAAGCACAAATGGCCTATGACCTGGAACCTCGTCCCGATTGGTTTCCCCACTTTGTACTCAGCCTCGCCCTAGAAGCCGAAGGAAGAAGCGACGAAGCATTGAAGCAACTCAAAAAGGCGGAGGAAAAAGCAACCGAAGAAAATCGAGAGCTGTGCGAACGGTGTCGCGATTCGATTCAACGCGGGGAGGGCTTTACCTGGGATTTCAACAACACGCTCCAACAACGCGAGTCGAAAAAGTAGACCTCTTCGCTGCCCCATCCAACAGGCCCAGTAGGATTCGAACCTACGACCTACGGATTAGAAATCCGTTGCTCTATCCAACTGAGCTATGAGCCCCTGTACTTAGACCACAGTTTAACCGCACAACCAACTATCGAAAAGAGATGCCAAGGCAGTACTGGGAATGCCTTGACGCTACAGCCTAGTCTGTTCGGAGGCTCGCAATTTTTGGGATTAGGAACAAACTTCCAATAAAAAAGAAAACCCCTACCCAGCCGGCGATCCAAAAGTTTTCGAGTTTTCCTTGGGCATTTTCAACCACGATGTTGGCGGAAATACTGGCGGCGACCCCGATGGCCAACGACTGGACCGAGCTGCTAATGCTGAGAAAAGCAGTGCGCCATTGAGGTTGCGATAAACTCGAGATCATCGCCTGGGCGGGTACCATGCGCGCGGATGTCATCACCATGTAAGTTGTCGTGACCAGCACGCAGAGCCACGCTGCTACCGGGGGAAGATGGGTGATCACGACGGCAGGGACAACTGCCAAGAAGACGACGATTTTGTAGATCAGTGGTTTGCCAAACCGATCGGACAGTTTGCCGACTAGAGGCATCGTGACGAACGTGAATGCACCACCGACGATATAGACAAATTGAAGGTATTCCTCCGGCAGACCAGCGTTTTTCACCACATACGTCGCCAGAAAGGGGACGATCAAAAAAGTTTGGAAGACTAGGATGCAGGTGAATAAGAACGCCCATCGATGAGAGGGTGACTTCAGGACACCCCAAAATGTTCCCCAGTATCCATGATCGCCCGAATCTTTGTGACTAGGAACTCGTGGAAGAAAGGAACAGAGAAGGATCCAAATAGGTATGCATACCAGGGCAAGGTATAAGAAAGGAGTCCGGGCCGAAGAGTCTCTTTCTGCAAGCCATAGACCGATGGGAACTCCGACGACGGACGCCATTGAGAACGATGTCATGATGACACCAAGCGCGTAGCCCCGGCGGGATTCCGCATATAAATCGCTCGCGATCGACATGACCATCGAACCGATCAATCCACCACACACTCCGGTCATGCATCGGGCCAGGATCAGCGAAGTGAATCGGCCTGACAAATAGCATGCAAGTGAACTGAGCAGGAATAAAAAAAGGATCACGAGCAACGCCTTGCGGCGCTCGATCCGATTGATCCATCCAGCAGCTACAATCCCTGCGACGGACGACGCGTACCCGTAACTTGCCACGACGTAACCGAACTGTTCGGCAGACAGACCTAACTCGTCAAAAAATCGAGGCCCTAGCGGCATCACGATAATGAAGTCGAGGATATTGACGAATTGCACGGACGCCAAGGAAAGCAGAATTACCCAATCGCGCAGGCTTAAAACCGATTTCTTTGCTAGAGATTTCGGCGGGTTTTCGGATTGGGGTTCCAAAGAGTCCTCATGTCTCGACGCACTCAGCAATTTAGTTATCCAGCGTATCCATGCGATCGAGGGCCGTGCCAAGTCTTAGGCACTCCAGCAATGCGGTCGCGCACTCCTCACCTTTGTTCCCCTTGTTCCCACCGCTTCGCTGGATCGCTTGTTCCAGTGAGTTTACTGTCAGCAAGCCGAAAGCGATTGGTTTGTTATGATCCATAGACAATTGCATCAGTATGCTGCTGACTGCTCGGTTGATATGCTGGTCGTGGGATGTTTCCCCTTTGATGACCGCTCCGAGAGCAATCGCGCCTGCAAAACTTCGAATTGCGATCAAGCGTTGGACAGCGAATGGCAATTCCCAAGCACCTGGGACACGCACTACCACGATTCGCTCCTCAGAGATTCCTCCGGCGGTCAGTGTGGCAATCGCTCCTTCGCAAAGCTTTTCAGTAATGTGAGAATTGTAGGTGGAGACAATCACACCGATCGATTGGTTCGAAGGTAACTCGGCGTGCTGGGATGAGGCTGATATTTCCAGAGGCATGAATGAACGTATCGAATGGAGGATGGGAAGAGAGCGGCTTCCGTAAAGCGTGTGAAGTTGTACAGGGTGCCAGGCTCGGTAAAGGCCGTTATTGTCGGGCAACATCCATGGGATGTCGACTCCCCGATCCGAGAAAGCCCGATGAAATCTAAGGGTGCCTTGCCTAACTGAGGCGACCGTTGCCTACAATCCCTTGAGCCCCAGCAGGAACTCAGCGTTATTACGAGATTTTTTCAAGCTGCTAAGGAGCTGCTCCATCGCTTCCGGAGCGTTAAGTCCAGCTAGACCTTTACGCAAGAGCGAAATTTTTTGGTACTCCATGGGGTCGAGCAACGCTTCTTCTCGCCGTGTTCCCGACTGAAAAATATCAATCGCTGGCCAAATCCGTCGGTCGACCAATCCGCGATCGAGCACAATTTCCAGATTTCCGGTTCCCTTGAACTCTTCAAAGATTACATCGTCCATCCGGCTTCCCGTTCCAACCAATGCCGTTGCGAGAATGGTCAGCGATCCACCTTCTTCGAGTTTCCTGGCTGCACCGAAAAACGCTTTCGGCTTTTGCATGGCATTGGCGTCAAGACCTCCGGTCAGTGTTTTTCCCGATTGGGTGCACTCGCCGTTCCACGCACGCGCTAAGCGCGTGATCGAATCGAGGAAGATCACAACGTCGATCCCGTACTCGACGAGTCTCTTGGATTTCTCCAGAACCATTTGGCTTACTTGGATATGACGAGCGCCGGGTTCATCGAAGGTGCTGCTGACAACTTCGCATTTCGGTCCGCGGACCTCGCGTTGCATATCGGTGACTTCTTCCGGTCGTTCGTCAACGAGCAAGATAAACACGTAAGAGTTTGGATAGTTTTTGAGGACCGCCTTAGCCATCTTTTGCATGAGTACGGTTTTTCCGGCGCGCGGTGGGGAGACTATTAATCCACGTTGGCCGAATCCGATGGGTGTTATCAAATCCACCACGCGAGGACAAAGTTCGTTCGATTCTGTTTCGAGAACGATTCGTTCTTTGGGATGCAGCGGGGTTAGTGAATCGAAGGGCTTGCGGCTTCGCACCTCATTTGGGTTTCTATGATTGATTGCCTCGACGCGAAGCAGTGCAAAGTAGCGTTCGTTTTCTTTCGGTGGCCGAATTTGTCCAGAGATTGTCATGCCCGTCGTAAGTCCAAACCTGCGTATCTGCGAAGGCGAGACATAGATGTCGTCAGGACATGCGACATAATGGTGGCTGGTAGAACGAAGGAATCCAAAGCCATCTGCCAGTACCTCGAGGGTGCCTTCACCCATCATCATCCCAGAGGACTGCATGCGAGATTTTAGAATCTGGAAAACGAGTTCCTGGCGTTCTAGGATGTCCCATGAAGGAATCTCCTCGACAACGGCAATCTCTCCTAGTTCACTCGGCGACATTCTCTGCAAGGTCGCGAAGTCGAGTACAGGACGATGTTCTCCCGGTGAAACCACCGGCGCCGCAGTGCGTTCGCGCAGCATCTCCTCCGCAATGGAGAGAATTTCATCAGGTTTGATTTTCGATCGCGGGCGATCGTTCTCGTTACCGGTCATGGCAGTGAAGCGATGCGCGAAGCGATACCGCTGAGTGGTTCAGCGAAGCACCATCCGACCGCCGTCATCAAGAAATCGTTGTTGAACTCCAGTTGGAGACGCACGCGTTTCGAGAATAGACAGAAGGGTGGTTTCGACGCGAATCGGAAGGAGGATAGGGGGTGGGCAGATGAGAAGTAAACATGGATAAAACCACGTGCTTTCTTAGTATATCCAGCGTCCCTGTCGGAGTACAACGGAAAACAAAACCCAGGCACAGCACCGACGCAAGGTTGCAAGCATGTCCCCGAAATCACGAGTGATTTCGGCCAAGCGGAAGGGCAACAATCGTCGCTTTTCGACTATTGAGTGGACCCCAATGGCACGAAGAATCACCTTCGTTTTTGCAGGGAAGTCGGGTTGAACGGCCACGAGGTTTCAGGGATTTTCAGGATTATTTTCCTGAAAGCGGTTAGACGGTAAGGACATGGTTCTCCGAGTGTGCACCCACATCGGTTAGAAACCCGAGTTCGTAGGGCATGCAATCGTCCTCCGTTTCGGTGTGGGAGCAATGCCCATTTGCATGCAATCAAGCGGCAGCGGCTTCGCGTCGCTACGAATCCGAAAACTCAACCTAATCCTCCTAGTCGGTTTTGCCGATACTTTGGAAGAAGGACCAACCTGCGATTCCATGATTTGCGGGGACCGCTGCGCGCGGTGGAACAAACCTTGATTCTCAGTAGAGGGTTATGGGTGATTCGCAGGTTCATATCAGCAACCAGGTAGGAATCCAGCCATGTCTCGGCGAAACCCAAAGGCAAGAAAGAGTACGCTTCGAGCGTTGCTTCTTTCCGCCATGGTTTTTCCCGCAGGCGGTTGTGTATCTATTATTCACTCATCGGATCCACCGAAGTTGATTGAGTTCTCCGTGGATTCAACGCCTGAAGTTGTTGGCCGTTCGACATGCCATAAAGACGGTTGCAATGCGTGCGATGCTCATTGCGATGTTGGATACCCGGGTGCGGAAGGAGTCGTGGTTGAACCCATTGGCATCCCGTTCATGAACCATTGGATCCATGAAAACGTTCACCATACAGCGGAAGAAGCCAATCTTCTCTCAGGAAAGTGCCTTGACTCTCTGCGCGAAAAGTGGGAAATCCATAAAGCGTGGCGACAACGCAAGCGGGAGGAGGCTCAAGGTCCACCATGGCCAAAGTTCCACCCCGTTCCCACGAAGCCCGCATTTCATCCGTTGGAATCGGAAGTTTCTGACGATCCAACACTTTATGGGAACCTGCGACCTTAAACGATCGGTCTTTGCTCTTTCAGATTATCACTGCTTGCTTACACGCGTAGCTCGGATTGGCTTCGCGAAGCGAAGCGAATCGGATCCCTAAGAGTTAGCACCGGCTGGAGAAACCTCCACGTCGCTAGAAACCATGTTTCGCTCATGGCTAGCATCGGGAGATAACGCTTTACCGCTGCATTAATTGAGGCGTGGTCGGGAGCGGTGGCACGGAAGCACTTGGTATCTTTGGGGGCGCGGCAGGTACCGGGATGTAGCCGTTAGGGGTTTGTGCTACGTACGGAACGGCTTGCGTGGATGGAGGAACCCCTGCCACATTTGCCGAAGGTGCTGCTGATGGCGTTCCCCAGGCGGATTGAACGCTATTGGCAAGGCTACCTGCTTGTTGATAGACACCCATCGCTTGCCGGCCGAACTGTTGGCCTTGTTGCACCATTTGACTGACGTTTTGTGCACCTCCCATACTTGCCAGTAGATCGCGTGCAGGCTTTAAATTGGGATCGATCTGTAAGGCGGCATTCAGATGCTGCTGAGTGGCAGGAATGTTCTTGCGATTAAAGTGGAGATACGCCATTTGATACTGAGCCATCGCAGAAGACTCGGTTTGCTGCAGCTCTTCGAGGGCTCCTGGAGCGTTGCCTGAATCGAGGAGGATACCCGCCAAACTCGAGCGATAGGTTCTATTCTTGGGTTGTAGATTGACAGCTTTTTGCAATTCATCTTTTGCCGCCTTGAGATCACCAGTACGAGCATACACGGCACCTAGCTCTGCATAGGCGTCAGCATTGTTCGGCGCAACCTTGGCAGCTTTCTTGTAGAACTCAATGGACTTCGCTGTGTCTTTTTGGTTTTCGTATAGTCTTGCCATACTCATCAGCGCCACTGGGTTGTTGGCTTCTGCCTCCAAGGCTCGGCTGTAGCTGTCGAGAGCCTTTGCATAATTGCCCTGTGATTCAAAGTAACTCCCTTGGGCGACCAATACTTCAGGTCCAATGGTGACAGGTTTCGACAAGCCAGTCGCGGAATCTTTGACTTCGGTTGGGTTCGAAGCGTTGGTAAACGGTGAAGTGATGGCGGATTTCGTCTTGCTGTATGCCGAGCTCATCGCGGAGCCGACGGTAGCGAACTGACTCTTGACCGATTGCGAAGTGCTCGATAGCGCTTCTGACATCGACTTTCCAGAGCTACCATCTACCTTTTCGGTTGGCCAAATAGACGGACGAAATCCAGGTTTGCTCACGCAGCCAACCGATGTGATTGCAAGCAAAACACCACCAGCGATTTGCAGTCGTTTGGATTGGAACTGAATCTTTTTCCGCATAATGCCCTCGTGCTTCGTCGAACGCTAGCATCGAACAATCGTTACGACTGCTAAAGTCGATACATCCAGTGGTTAGCTCGGCAATTCAACCATGGGAGCTTGAGCAATACCCCTCTACAAACTGCGTAAACAATGGATCTGTCTATCGGCAGTTTCAAGGGGATGGGACGAGAGTGGATCCTGGACTCTGCGACCGGCTCTTCGGGGGATTAAGAATTTCAGCCACTGAGGTGGTTTAGGACCTGAAGCACGCCATTCAGGTGAGCCATGCGAGGGCCGTAACGATCGAGGAAATCGGAAAAGATGTACTCGCTCTCTGCTAGCTCGTCTTTTGAATCTTCTACTTCGTCAGCCATTTTCTGGAGGAACTCGGTTTGGACTCCGGAGAGAGTTTCCAATGCGGAGCGGCATGAGCGAACCAACTCGGGGTGAGCGTTTCGCCACTGATTCAACTCATTTTGACGCTGGTTATTCGCTTGTGTTGAGTTCTGCAGCAATTGCTTGCTGACTTGTAGGAGTTGTTCGAGAACTTGGTTTTGCCTGTGCTGGACTTCAATCATTTGTCGGATTAATCCGATCAAGGTAGCGCCGACATCGGCTGGGCGTTCTCTCGCTGCAGCCGCATTCCCCGAATCCGCCGAGACATTGATCGAAAAGACTGGTGAGAATTGACCCGGATCGTTAGACATGGATGTTCGATGGGGTTGGTGTCGTGAAGCGGCAAACAGGACGCAAAGGGGCAGATCGAGGATCGCTCGAACACAGCACTGCTTCAGTATAGTCACGTAAGCCATCAAAAGTCGAGCGTTTGCTCTTCAGAACCTTCAATCAACTCCAGTAATCCCTTTGTTGATCAAGGATCGAACAGAGCGCAAAATCGCATCATTCCGGTTGGCAAGTTGGGCGGTTTGTGCGGAGAAATCCTGCTGCGCCTAGGAACTGTGGATTGCAAGCGGCTTGGAAGTCGAAGCTACGGTACCGGTTTTGTCTCTTAGGACACATCCTCGAAATTCGACGAAACACATTGCATGGAAGCGCATCAGGGAACTGCACAGCACTCAATCGGTTTTGCATCGATTCGAGAACGCTCGCCGCATGGCTATTTCGGCGGATTTCTCGTCGTCAACACGTTGGCTCGTCCTATGGAGTTCCATTGCACGTTGCCGATCGTTCCGACGCGAGCGCAGCAGATACTGTTCGGAAAGACGCTCGACGAGTTCTTGTGCGGCGAGCAGATTGCTCGAGCCCTGCTCACCAAATCGAAGATAAAGCCAAAAGTGGTTTTCACCGATTGTCCGGCTGCGCTTTCGGTACGGCACTGGGTCGATTTGCCTGTCTTCTTGATCGTGGGGGACTCGGAGCGGTTTGGGAGCGAGCACGAAGGATTCCGGGTTCCCAGCGCTTCGCGTGCGGAGGATGAGTTCAGTAGATTGCAACTAGGGGATTATCAATTCCAGTGGTTGAGCAAATACGCCAACGATTCACGTGCGTTGGAAGGGCTCCACGATGACGGCGTTTTCCCCTTGGATCTTTTCGAACCATTTTCGCGGATCAACGAGGCTCTTTCCGAAGCCAATCCGCGGACGAAAGCAGCGTGAACGATGCCATCGCCAGACGGAGCTACCGCGATCGAAGTCGAATCGACTTTCTTCCCGTCACTCGGTACTACCTCTCCCTTTCATTTGACCGTAGATTTCGCTGATCATCCATTCACGCATGCACTTCAAATCGATGATGTAGCAATTTCGAATGCAAGTAGCTGCTCGGTATCTATCCTTTGTGGAATCGAAAGCCCCAAGGTCCTAGCGATCCAGCTTTCGCAGCCGCTACCAAAGACCCTTGGTTTTTCGTTCCCGGAGTCCCAATCTTGGTTGAAGTCAGAGAGTCCGGCTGGCAAGTCCCCGAACCCAAGTGCTCCACCAGCGAATCCCGCGAATGGAGGAGAGGGGAACTCCACGGGGGGAGACGCGACGAATCGATGCGTCCCGAATAGTGCGGAGGGAAGCGAAAGCAACGCAAGTCCAGCGGCAGCACCTCCGAAACTTTTCGGAAGCACGGACGTGGCGACGGGGAAGAGAACGCGGTTAAACCCACCCAAAGACTTGGTCCGGCTTGAAGATCGCCTGTACTATTTGCTGCAACCTCCTCTTGAGACAATTGTACAATCCGCGAAACTCACCTTTCCGTTTCAGCCCTTCTCATACCAGATGGAAGGTATTGCGTTTTTATTCCCTCGTAATGCCGCAATTCTGGCGGACGAAATGGGGCTTGGGAAAACCATGCAAGCGATAACAGCGATCCGCATGTTGTTATTGTCGGGCGAGCTCCAAAATACCCTTTTGATTTGCCCCAAGCCTTTGGTTACTAACTGGGTGCGCGAGTTTCGGCAATGGGCACCTGAAATCCCAGTCGCAGTCATCGAAGGTGACTCGTCCAAACGTGCTTGGGTTTGGTCGAATCCCCAGGCTCCTGTGAAGATAGCCAATTATGAATTGATGCTGCGTGACAGCAGTGTGATCGATGATGAATCGCTTCACTTTGACCTTGTCGTGCTCGATGAAGCTCAACGGATCAAGAATCGGACCAGTACGACGAGCGAGGTTGTTCGTTCGATTCCTCGCAGTAGGTCGTGGGCTCTTACTGGAACGCCGATCGAGAACTCGGTTGAAGATTTAGTGAGTATCTTCGAGTTTCTGTCACCGGGTTACCTTCGCGATGATATGCATTTGAAGTCGTTAGGCAAAGCGACTCGCGATTACATATTGCGACGGACAAAAGATAAAGTCCTAACGGACATGCCACCCAGGCTTTTTCGTAAGGCTGATTTGGACTTGTCCCAGGAGCAACGGGCTAGCTACCGAGCTGCTGAGGAAGAAGGAATCGTTCATCTTTCCGAATTGGGGGAGTCGATCACGGTCCAGCACGTGTTCGAGTTGGTACTGCGACTCAAGCAAATCTGCAATTTCGATCCTGCCACCGGATCGAGTACCAAGATGGAGCGACTGGAAGCGGACATGGAAGAAATCGCTGCCAGTGGACAGAAAGCGATTGTCTTTAGCCAGTGGGTTGAAACACTATCAGTCATCGCCGATAAACTGGATCGTTTTAATCCCTTGCAGTACCACGGAAGGGTGCCATCCAACAAACGCGATGGCGTGATCGAAAAGTTCAAGAATGACCCCAATTGCAATGTTATTCTGATGAGCTACGGGGCTGGCGCTGTGGGATTGAACCTACAGTTCTGCCACTATGTTTTCTTGTTCGATCGTTGGTGGAATCCTGCGGTGGAGGATCAAGCCATCAATCGAGCGCATCGACTCGGCGTCAAGCAACCGGTGACGGTGACTAGAATGATGGCCGTTGAGACAATTGAGCAGAGGATCGATGAAGTGCTGGAGCAGAAGCGGGCCTTGTTCAACACATTGTTTGCAGAAACGGGAACACCTGGGAATTTGGGGCTAAGTCAACACGAGATCTTTGGATTGTTTGGTTTGTCAGTACCCAAATTCGCCAAGGCGGCCTAGCCGCGATCGCAGCAGCGATTTTAGTGGCTTGTCACTCGCATGACGCTTCACTCGCGCAGTGATGGGAGGCAGATCCGAGTGGGTTATTTTTGTGGCCCGGATTGAAAGAAGGGGCGTTTGCGTTGAAAAAGAGCCCGATGCTCGCCAATCTCGCGTCGCAGCGACGGGTCGGTGGTGGTCTGAATCGCTTCGTTCAGAGTAGCAATAGCCGTATCGAAGTCACCATTGGAGGCCTGGGAGACACCAAGCACATGCAGAAGCGATGCGCTCGGTGCAATGCCTGCGGCACGCACGGCACGCTCGGCGGTTTTCACTGCAGCCTCAGGGTTGCGGTAGAAATCCTCGGGGCATGTCGCCATCATCCACGCTGCATTTTGCAGTGTCTGTGGATTGGATGGTGCAAGTTTCAGGGACTTTTGGTAGGCTTCGGCGGCGTCTTTCCATCGACCTAGGGACTGGCAAGTATCCGCGTACTCGGACGCAGTCTCTGCCGACTCTGGAGCGAGCTTCATCGCATTCTGAAAGTCCGCTAATGCCGCTTCGGTATCCCCGTTCGAGAACAAGGCTGTTGCGCGCGCACGATGGAGTCCACTATCGCCGGGGCTCAATTCAATCGCCTTGCCGAAATCCACGATTGCTTGTTTCCAATTTCGATTGCGAGCATGCATCTCTCCGCGATTGTTAAACGCATCGACAAACTTAGGATTAAGTTCGATCGTTTTGCTGAACAGTTCAATCGCTTCGTCCATATTTCCCGTTAACGCTCTCGCGATTCCCAAGTTGTGGTAGGCTCGCCATCGGCCAGGATCGAATTGAATGGAAAGCTGGAAATCTTCCGCTGCGCTTCGATCCAATTTCTCAGCATCCTCGAATTGCTGAGAAGCGACCATCTTTCCAGCAATGTCGGAACGCAATTCTCCACGGCGGTTTGCCGCCCAACTGAGCAATCGTTTTGTGTAGGCGCGTTCACTCGATAGCCGCGTGTTGTCGCCGATTACCGTTCGGCAATTTTCGATGACGCTGTTGTACTCAAGCACCGAACTAGCCGCTTGGGCGCGGTCGTACAATGCTTGGAGGTCTGGGGCAACGCGATCGGAGATGGGCTGTTCGCTGGGCTCCTTGGTTTGTTCGGAAATCCCGGGGGCAGCGGGTGCGACTTGCTCATCCCAACTGGTTCGAGGAGCATTGGATCTCACTCCGTTGGACCGCGTACCGGAGACCTTCACAGATCCAGGGGACTGGAAGGTCGCAGGTTGCGTGAGAGACGGTTTCGCGGGGGTTGGACCGCTGCCTGAGGTTTGTCCGCGAGCTTCGTCCAGCGTTGTTAACGCAATCGTTGAGTAGGTGAGCGGAACCACCAAACAAATCCACGTCGCATTTTGGGGAAGCGAGCCGAGCCAAAGGTATCCCAGATGGAAGCGAAAGGGATGTGATACGGGTTGCTTTTGAACGGGCTCAAGCATGCTCTCTACCTCATCGAACGATCAACAGGATTGTAGTCTTAAGATACCAGAAATCCCTCTCGCAATTGGAGAGCGAAATCCACTCTTTGAGATGGTTGTCATAACCGATATTGCCTCAAAAGGGTTTTGGCTGCACACGGCTTCCGCGGTAATACTGACTCCTTTCCGCCGGTCCATGGCTGGTTCATGCAAGGAATTCAGGGTAAATTTTCGAATTTCAGATTTGCTTGCACTCCTCAAGGACCTCCCACGATGCCTGTTACCGATACCGCAGTTCGCCGATTGCACGAGATTCTGATGCAAGTCGCGGACATTCGAGGACAAATCGAGCGGGGGCCCAAGCAGATCAAGATGGCCCAGGTTCAGTTGCAAGCTGCCCGGGATGCGGTCACTCAATGCAAGGAAGCGATCAAGCAAAAGCGGATGGAGGGGGATCGCAAGCAATTGCTCCAGCGCGAACGAGAAGCGAAGCTCTACGAGTGGCAGGGCAAGCTGAACGGGGCGAAAAACAATCGCGAATACCAAGCAGTCAAAGACCAGATCGCAGCGGATACTCAAGCGAATAGTGTCCTCTCGGACGAGATTCTTGAAATCCTGGAATCAATCGATGCGCTTCAAGCGAAAGCTGCGGAACTCGAAGCCAAACTCAAGGTTGTCGAATCGGATACAGCAAAGACAGAGTCGAGGATTCAAGAGCGACTCGTAGTCCTCAAGCAGGAGCTCACGCGGGTCGAAGGAGAACTCAAGGCGGAAGAAGCGAAGATCCCAGCAGATTTCGAAGATACCTACCGCCGACTGGTCGGTAGCCGCGCTGAAGAGGCGTTCGCACCGCTGGATGACAAGTCTTGCGGCGGCTGTAATACTGGCCTCACCTTGAAACTGATCGATCAATTGAGAATGGGAACTCCGGCCCTATGCTCAAGCTGCGGTTGCTTGATCTACCGTCCCGGTTGATGCTAGTAGTGTAAGCTTGCGACGAGGTTTCGGTTAACCTCGCCCCATGAATGATCGCGAGGCTTCGTGACCGAGATGCGAAATTCTCGTCATGCCAAAAGCATCTGTTACGGCGGAGGCAAATCTCGCTTTTCAAACTTGTTGGCTTTCTCGTTCCATTACCTCGGCTTCGATCGAAAACGCAATCCCCAAGGGCCTACCAAAGCCATGCAGAACCAGAGTCTATCTCTAGAGGGTCGCAACTCGGAAATCCTAGGGTTGCTGAAGGAGTTACCGCTTCATCTCGCCACCCGCTGCAGGGTTCTGGAAACAGATCACAAACCGCGCGCGGAAAATTCCAGCCGGTACACCGGTGTCTCTCAGGGGCCAATCGTTTACTGGACACATCATGCGCTTCGTGTCGATGAGAATGCTGCGCTCGATGTTGCCCTACGTGTCGCTCATGCAACAAATAGGCCTATCTTGGTCTATCAAGGGTTAAGCCAGACCTATCGTTACGCGTCCGATCGCCACCATTTGTTCCAGCTACAAGCGGCTAGGGACTTGGTGCGAGGGTATGAAAAACTCGGAATTCGGTATGCTGTGCACGTCGAGTCGGGAAGCAATCCACAGCCTGGTTTGTTGCAATTAGCCCGTACGACCGACATCGTCATTACCGACGACTTTCCTGGTGAGCCGACGGAACGTTGGGCGATGCGGCTTGCGGCTTTGCGTCATCTGACGGTGGTTGCCGTCGATACAGCGTGTGTAGTACCAATGCGGTTGGTCGGGCGTGCATATGATCGCGCTTTTGCATTTCGCGATGCTACTAAAAAGCTATTTGCAGAAAGGATCCCGCTCGAATGGCCGATCGTCGGAGAAACATCAAGTTTCTTCGAAGGCCCGATGCCATTTGCGGAGACGGAAATTTCGAAAACGGACTTGGGGGAGCTAGTGGCCTTATGCAACATCGATCATGGTGTCCCACCCGTCGCCGATACGATGGGGGGCAGTGTGGCGGGATACGAACGCTGGGCACGATTTCAGCAGACCAGTCTTCATCGCTACGCGCAGGGTCGCAATGATCCCTGCGACGACGCATCGAGTCGGATGTCGGCGTATCTCCATTATGGCATGGTATCGCCGATGCGATTGGCACGCGAAGCGGCTCGAGTCAATGCCGAAAAGTATCTCGAAGAACTCTTGGTATGGCGTGAATTGGCTTACAACTACTGCTTTTATCGCGACGATTACGCGAGTCTTAAAACTCTTCCCAGGTGGGCTATCGAAACCCTGGAATCCCATCGATCAGATCCCCGCCCTGCGATCCATTCTTGGGAAACTCTGGCCCGAGCTAAAACGGAGGATCGGTTGTGGAATGCTTGCCAGTTGAGTTTGCTCAGGCATGGTGAGCTACATAACAATGTGCGAATGACGTGGGGTAAGGCGATACTCAAGTGGACACGCAACGCGAGCGATGCACTTGCACTATTGATTGATCTTAACCATCGCTATGCGCTTGATGGACGTGATCCTGCATCGTACGGTGGAATCCTATGGTGCCTGGGTCAATTCGATCGCCCCTTTGAACCGGAGAAACCCATTTACGGTGTTGTGCGAGATAGGCCGACCGAGGAGCATTTACGAAGGATCAAAATTCAATCGTATGAAGCGGTTGTGAATCGTCCAATCAGCAATTCTCCGGCCAAAGTTGCAGTTGTTGGTGCAGGAATCGCGGGTGCGTTTTGTGCGAGAACGCTGGCCGATCAAGGGATCGAGGTCGAGCTGTTTGATAAATCGCGTGGGCCGAGCGGTCGTTGTGCCACAAAACGCGTAGCCATCGAAGGTACAGATACCTCCGAAGGAATCACTTTAGGCCTCGATCATGGGCCACCCTATATGACGTTGCGAGATAGCAAATGGGATCCGTGGTTAAAGTCATGGCAGGATGACGGACTAATTGCCCCGTGGCGAGGAACGTTTGTCGAGATCGATGCCCAAGGAATCCGGCCTGCGTCCAACGAAGGTATTCGGTGGGTTGGAATTCCCGGTATGAGCCGAATTGGCAAAAAATTGGCGGAGGGACTCTCCGTGTATTACGAGGCACCCATCGCAACAGCAATCCAAGAAAACGGACGATGGTTGCTCGAATCGGAGCCCAAGGCACCTGTTAAAAGCGGATCCTTCTCGGCGTCGGTGGCATCTTCAAATTCGTCTCGATCGAATCGTCGTGGTCCCTTTGATGTCGTCCTCTGGAGTACGCCACCTGAGCAATTGCTATCGCTGGCGCCGGCAACTTGCAGTTGGTATAGGGATCTTTCGTCGCATGCGATGACACCGTGCTGGGCATTGATGCTTGTATTAGATCGACGTTGGGAATTGCCCTTTGACGGAGCGAGATTCTTCCAAGCTGACATATCGTGGATGGGAAGAGAATCGAGCAAGCCGAAGAGCTCTTCGGATAAGGATTGCTGGGTGATTCATGCTTCGCCCGAGTGGTCCAGATCCAACCTTGAACTCGATCCTGACGTCGTCAGCCAGCGATTGCTGGAACGCGTGCAGCGGAGTCAATCGATCGCGATGCCACCAGTGGTTCAGGCCGTGGCTCATCGGTGGAGATACGCCTATCCGCATTGGTTAAGGGACAGGTTGATCACGGGGCAACCAACACCATCGATGCG
>VGZN01000057.1 GCA_016872635.1 Planctomycetota bacterium
GACGATAAGCGGTCGACGGCGGCAGCGCCTCGATAGGCTCGTTGTTGAGATACCTCTGAATGTCTTTGGCCAAGTCGTATGCCGATGGATAGCGTCTCGCTCGATCCTTCGCGAGAGCCTTTAAGATGATCCAATCGAGTTCGCCTCGAACTTCCCGTTGCACTTGGGTTGGCGTGGCTCGCCTCGAATCACAAATACTTTTCAGGTTCAGATCTGCAGCGATTCGTGCGCTAGGTGCGATGGGTTCTTCTTCTCGAATCCATCGGGCCAGTTCGTCCCATGCAAGATCCTTTAGACGATGCATTTGGATGGGGGTGGTTCCGGCGACCAACTCGTACAGCAGGGCGCCGAGCGAGTAGATATCACTCCGAGTGTCAATGTCGTGTGGATTGAATCGAGACTGTTCGGGACTCATGTATTCCATGGTCCCGACGATTTGCCCAAACTGCGTTAGGTTCGGTTGCGCGTTGGAGGGGTCGTTGACCGCTTTCGCGATACCGAAGTCGATAATTTTCGGAACGCCAAGGGAATCGTTTGCCGAGACAAGTACGTTCGATGGTTTTCAATCGCGATGAATAATCCCCTTTTGATGCGCGTGCTGGACCGCCTCACATACCGGAATAAAGAGCATCAATCTTTCTCGAACGCTGAGTTTATGCTCGTCGCAGTAGCGCGAAATCGGCACCCCATCGACCATTTCCATAACGAAGTACGGGCGTCCTTGATCGGTTGTCCCGACCTCAAACGCTTGAGCGATGTTGGGATGATTCACCATCGAAATCGCTTGGCGTTCGGTGTCAAACCTAGCTAGGACTTGCTCGCTATCCATGCCCGGATTGATCACTTTGATGGCAACATGACGATGAATCGGAGACTTCTGGTCAGCGCGAAAAACCGTCCCCATACCTCCTTCACCGAGAGTGCCCACCAGTGTGTAAGGGCCAATCGAATCGCCGACGGAAATTTGACTTGCAGACCTTGGCTCGTAGATTGCCGAGGTATTTTCCAATACTGGTGTTTCTAGGAAAGCGTCATCGGTTGCTGCTGCGCGAAGCAATCGATCGATTCTTTGCCGGAGCTTTGTATCGGTACCGCAACGCTGATTCAGAAACGATTCTCTCGCCTTTGGATCTTCGATTTCGACCGCCAAAAGAAACAGATCCGCCTCGTTCATTGGAATCTCGTTAAAAATAGCGATCGACGTGTGTGTTGGCTCATTCGGTGTATCCTATTGTAGAACGCAGGAACTGAATCTAAACAATCCCACTCCAAGACGATGGATTGCCGGCGGGAGATCTTTGGGGTACGTTCCCAGTTTCCATGCGGGGTATAAAGTTGTAAATATTCAGGGGCTATGGGCGACATCACTCAACTGCTATTCGATATTCGACAAGGAGACAACCAAGCGAGTCGGTTGTTGTTGCCGCTTGTTTACGAAGAACTCCGAAAACTCGCTGCGGCAAAACTAGCGCTCGAGCGCCCAGGCCAAACGTTGCAGCCAACGGCATTGGTGCATGAAGCGTACCTTCGTCTCGTAGCTGGACCGGAGGAGCAGAATTGGAACAGCCGCGGGCACTTCTTCGGTGCTGCGGCCGAGGCGATGCGTCGTATCCTGGTCGATGGAGCACGCCAAAAAATGTCTCAGAAACGAGGCGGGAAGCTTCAACGATAAGACGTTGACTTTGAAAACGTAAGCCTATCGGCGGACAACCCACGGACCTTGCCAGTGGACCGCGCATTGACTCAATTGGAATCAAGTCACCAAGAAATCGCGAAGCTCGTCGAACTTCGCTTTTTTGCAGGCCTAAACATGGAGGAGGCTGCAGCAGCGCTTTCGATTTCTGTGCGAACCGCGCATCGACATTGGACCTATGCAAAAGCATTTCTGAGAGCTTTCATCGAAGACGAGACCGATGCGTTTGATGAATCTTAAAAAGCCCCGTGCTCAGAGGCAAATGGTCTGAGCACGAGAGCTGCTAGTTTTTAAGTGAAGCTATCGCTCGTGAGCATTAACTCTTGACGACCGTTACAATCCCTTGCGATTCGACCCCAAACTCGTCTTCGATCGTGTAGGCAAACTGATCAAAACCGAGGTAATCAAATTCCCGACCGTAGTAGGTGACTTTGCCTGTCGCATTGTCAAATGTAATCCGTGCATCGGAGTTAAAGGGCTTGGAAATATTGGTAATCTGCAGCCCGGCTTTTGACGACCTGCTACTTGCGATGTCATTGATCGGAACATCGAGCTCGAGCGGGCCGTCGAGGGATGCAAACTTGAAGTAATCATCTACCGCGATCGGAGATTGTTCCGCCCGGGGGACCGTGATGTCGAAACCAGTGATCACCGTATCAACCTTAACAACCCCATACAGAAACGCGAAGAGATTCAGGCGAATGCCTTTCTGGCGCTGCGAATCCGGGTGCTGGCTCGTATTCCAATTCAGCGAGGATCTGATTCACCGCTGGGATAGAGCCGTAAACCCAAACCCAGCCGGTCGGGAATGGGCTAAAGGTAGCATCTTCGACATCGGCTGTAGTCTTCAGCGATCCTGCGAATCGGTCCCCCGCGACTCGGACCAACTGCAACAAGCCGCCAAGGCATCAGGCGCGACCGTCATGAGCGATGCACCGTTATCGCTCGACGAAATCTTCCTGACCCGTGTTTCCCAATGAAGTTTCCAGAATTCTCATGACGGAGAACGAACATGCGATCGATACCTCAAGCGCTTCTTTGGGAAGGACTCGTTCGCGGACGCTGGTCCGTACTCGGCATGTTTCTTGTAGGAAACGCAACCCCATGCATGGTGTATGAGGCCCTCTCGGGATACAGGATCAGCTTGAACGAAACGGCGCTACCATTCCTGGTTTTGCAATTTTCTTTCCTGCAGCTGATTATTTTGCAATTCGCTATCGGGATTGCAATTGCTCAAGGCCCCATGCCACGCCTATTCACATGGCCGATCTCTTCGCATGCGATCGTCGCTTGGCACTCTCTGTCCGGGTCCCTTTTGCTAGCTGTGGAAACAGCGCTGGCTGCTTCTTTGTACAACTGGCTATTTCAGGTGGGATGGCCCATCTTAGGCCCAGCGGTTTTTGCTGCTGTCGCATGGACTGCGATCCAACTACTGCAGTTCATCCGCGTGCAGCCTTCTCTGTCAGGCATGTGCTTGTGGTCCAGCCCTTTGCTTTTTCTGATTTTTTGGCTGTCGTCCCGATACGGGTCTTTCCTGTCTCCCCCGACGCATTATTGGTGCGAAGCAACGAACGGCGACCTACTGACACTCGCCCTTGTTGCGGCAATTTGCTACAGGATGGCGATAGCCGGAGTGCGGATCGCCCGATCAGGCGAACAACTACCGCAGATCGGCTTCAGCGATTGGTTGTCCCGTCAGTGGGAATCGCTGACGCTCAGGAGTTCGATTCGATCCAACTTTAGGTCTGCAGTCCACGCTCAGCTTTGGCACGAGTTCAAGCTAAGGGGTTGGGCGCCACCATTCATCGCATCCATAGTGACATCTCTCGCAATGATTGCGATTGCCAGAGTCGTTATCACCGGCGATTGGAGCCTCATCGAGAGCAGAGAAATCCTGTCGACCATTCCTCGAAGTCATCGTATCAATCCATTGGCCAATCGGACGCAAAGGCTTTGCGTTGCAATCGTCCTTGCGATCTTTGTTGCCGCCTATCTCTGCAGGCCGACCAATCCACCGATTGTGGCATTCCCGTTGGTATTGGCTGTTGCATCGCTTGCGGTGCTACCATTTGCGGCGTTGCCACTCACGATTGGGGCAAGCCGTCATCGGTAGTTGGAACGGAGGCCATCCAATGTGCCACCGGATTTTTTTCGCTGGGCAATGGTGGTAGTGAAGCTTCCGTGCGGTGAGAAATCGGTCTGTGTTGGTTGGAAAAACTAAGAACCTGGTATCTTGGCCGAACCTACTGTACGGTCCCTCGCAACGAATCCAACTTCTGATAAAACCAGTTAATGCCGATTCGAAACCCTACAAAACGCAGTAAAGGCGAGGCAATTCAAGGTTTTCGGAGAGGCGTGAAGTCGCGACCGTTTGAGATCTAAATCCGGCCATTCCAAGGTGTTCCTCTATGCAGCTAGTTATCGAAAATCTAAGCAAAACCTACCCTGGTGGCTTGCGAGCGCTCGACGGTGTTTCACTGGTCATTCCCAAGGGGATGTTTGGATTGCTAGGACCGAACGGGGCGGGTAAATCGACCCTGATGCGGACCTTGGCAACGCTCCAAAACGCCGACTCGGGAACAGCACGATTGGGGGATATCGACGTCTTAAACGAGAAGACCCGGGTCCGCGAGATTTTAGGGTACCTACCACAAGAGTTCGGCGTTTACCCGCGGACTAGCGCTGTCAAGCTGCTCGGACATTTGGCGGCCTTGAAAGGGGTCGGCTCAAGCAACCGGGACCGATTGGCAGTGGTCGAATCGCTGTTAGAGCGGGTTAATTTAAGTGACGTCCGACACAAACCGGTGGCGACGTATTCCGGTGGGATGCGGCAACGGTTCGGGATCGCGCAAGCGTTGTTGGGGGATCCCCAGTTACTGATCGTCGATGAGCCGACTGCAGGATTGGATCCGGGTGAAAGGAATCGTTTCTACAATCTGCTGGCAGAGGTTGGTGAGAGCATCATTGTGATCCTGTCGACCCACATTGTTCAGGACGTCAAAGAGTTGTGTACCAACATGGCGATTATCCATCATGGTCGATTGCTCAAGAGTGGATCGCCATCGGACGCGGAGGAGTCGTTGCGAGGTTACGTATGGTCCAAATCGATGAGTAAGCGTGATTTGAGTGAAAAGACCTGGGACTACCCCGTTCTATCGACCAAGTTAGTTGCTGGAAGCCCATTGGTTCGCATTTATAGCGAGGAGGATCCAGGCCATGGGTTTGCAGCTGCAGAACCCGATTTAGAGGATGTGTTTTTCTCGTACTTGAATCGATCCAAAGCAGGGTAGGGGCCAGTGGGTCCCAAGACCAGGCTCACGCACTGTGTTAGCGACTGGGCGCTAGCCGTCGGTGTCCTTCAGACCCAACTTTATCATTCATCCGCCGGAAAATAGAACTTTATGTTTCGTGAATTTCTTAAATTCGAACTGTCGTACTGGCTTCGAGGCTGGATGGTCTACATCTTCGTCGTGGCACTTGCCGTTTTGTTTGGACTTGCGGCAGTCTCTGATTTTGTGCAAGTCGGTGGACCTGCGGGGAACACCCACAAGAATGCGCCATACATGATCGCGCTTTGGTACGCCACCTCGAGCATTTTGACATGCTTCATGGCGGCCGCGATCTACGACTCGTCGGCTTCACGCGATTTCAGCAGCAAGATGTCCGACATCTTGTTTAGCAAACCTCTCAGCAAGTGGGGCTTCCTTTGTGGTCGCTTTTTTGGTGCAACCGCAATTGCTCTCGTGCCCGCGATCGGTGTCTCGCTCGGAATTCTTGCCGCTCGGTTATTTGCGGGTTCCGAGTCGGAGCAATGGGGAGAGTCGGCGTTCTCGCATCACTGGATGCCGTTTTTGATCTTTGTCGTCCCCAACACACTGCTTTTCGGATCGATTGTCTTTGCGGTAGCAAGCGTTACTCGCAACACCCTCTACTCCTTCATGGCACTGCTTCTGTTATTAGTGGTCTACGGGGTCACGCAGTCGCTGACCGAGTGGCTTGAGTATGAAAAACTTGCATGCTTGATCGACCCTTTTGGTTCTACACCCTTTGGCACGGCAACCAAGTACTGGACCGTGAGCGAACGCAATTCGCTCCTGATTCCGATAACACCACTTTTGATTGCCAATCGCTTGATTTGGATTGCAATTTCCTTTGCGATCTTCGCAGTCGCTGGGCATTACTTCCGATTCGAGATCCAATCGAATGGTCGGCGTCGTAAAGGCTCCAACGCTCCTAAAGAGGAGGAGTACACAGCAAATTTGGTCCTCAACCAAAGCGCAACCATTCCCAAGCGGCAACCGTCACCCTCATGGTGGGCACAATTCGTGTCGACCCTTGCATCCGACATGAGGTCTGTGGTTGGCAGCACGACCTTTATCGTGATCATGTGCTTTTCACTTCTAAATACGGCTGCTGGATTGTTTCTGGGTAATAGTGGAATGTATGGTGGAACGTCATTCCCAGTAACTTACAACATGGTCGAGCAGATCTCAGGCTCGCTGCTCATATTCCCACTAGCGATCATCACCTACTTCACCGGAGTATTGGTTTGGCGAGATCGGGACAGTCGGATTCACGAGATCCTCGGAGCGACCCCCACGCCGAGCGGCGTGTTTGTCCTATCGCGTCTGGTAACCATGTTGGTCATCCTGTACTCCATTTTGCTCGTCGGTATCGCTATAGGCTGCTTTTATCAGTGGATCAATGGATATACCCGTTACCAGCTCGATGTTTACTTCATGGAGATGATTGCAATCACGGGAACCCGACTAGCGTTTTTAGCAGTGGTGGGATTTGTGGCACATACGCTGGCACCCAACAAGTACATTGGGTACGTGCTGTTTATTTTGTTCATTGTGCTCAACGGCCAGATCTGGCGATGGCTGCGATGGGAGACACTGTTGTTCCGATTTGGAGCCATGCCAGGTCATGTTTACTCCGATATGTTCGGCATCCAACCGTACCTACCTGGACTCGTCGGATTCGGCATTTATTGGCTTTTCGTCTCTGCGGTATTGATGTGGTTATGTGCGGTAGTGATGCACCGAGGAGTGGCGCGATCGTGGGCAAATCGTCTGCGCGAAGGGCTAGCTTCGATCCCATTTCGAGGGTGGATCCTACCTTCGTGCGCTATGGTTGCTTCGGTTCTGATGGGTTGCTACCTCGCTTACAACACGATGGTGCTCAACACGATCATCGGCAGTTCAGAGCAAGAACGGCGTCAAGTTGACTATGAAAAGACGTACCAGTCGATCGCCTCGATCCCACAGCCCAAGATCCTTTCAGTGAAATACGCGATCGACATTTACCCTGAAAATCGCAACATGCGAATGAGCGCGGTGCAAACGATCGCCAATCGATCGGACGCACCCATCGATACGCTCTATATCAACGTTGCTCCATTTCTAGAGACTTCCCTCGAGATACCCGGTGCGATACTTGATAAAGATAATACGAGGTTACTGATGCGATCGTATAGGATGGAGAAACCGATCGAGCCAGGTCAGTCGCTTGAAATGAAGTATACCGTCATGAGCAATACGCGTGGCATCGAAAATAACGTCTCCAATGCACAGCTCGTACAGAATGGGACATTTTTCAATAACGGCGTGGCACCTTCGTTCGGTTTTTCTGCCGAGCGACGCATCGCGCTACCACGGCGCCGCAAGGCATTCGGGCTACAACCTATCGAGCCATTCGCGGAACTGGAGAGGGAGTGTGGTGACGCCTGCAAGGTCCATTACATCGCCGACGACTCTGATTGGGTCACTGTAGAGACTGTCATCAGCACCTCCGCCGACCAGACTGCGGTCGCGCCGGGAACCTTGGTCGAAAAATGGTCGGAAGGTGGACGAAATTACTTCAGGTACAAAGTAGACCACCCCTCGCTCAACTTCTACTCCTTCATTTCGGCCAAGTACGAGGTGGAACGGGGCAAGGTCGGGGATGTCGATACCGAAGTTTACTACCACAAAGACCATCCATGGAATGTTTCGCGAATGTCGGAGGCGATCCAAGAAACGCTGGCGTATTGCAACGCGGAATTTGGGCCATACAAGCACAAGCAAGCTCGTATCCTCGAGTTTCCTCGGGTAGCGCAGTTCGCACAAGCATTTCCGGGAACCATGCCGTATTCCGAGTCTATTGGATTCATCGCGAATCTTGAGAAGCCCGATGATATCGATATGGTTTCGTATGTGGTCGCCCACGAAATGGGGCACCAATGGTGGGCCCATCAAGTCATCGGAGCAAAGATGCAAGGAGCTACGCTCCTGTCTGAGTCGCTGGCTCAATACACAGCGTTGATGATCATGCGCAAAAAGTATGGGGACGACATGATGCACAAGTTCTTCCGGTTCGAGATGGATCGGTACCTTCGGTCTCGCGGGACGGAGCAGCTCAAGGAGCGACCGCTGATATCCGTAGACCCGAGCCAAGGGTACATCCACTATCAAAAGGGTGGACTAGCGTTGTACTACCTCACCGAAATGATTGGTGAAAAGCGGATCAACGCGGCGCTCAAGGACATCGTGGACAAGTATGCCTACCAAGGCCCCCCGTATCCGAATTCGTATGCCCTGGTCGATCGGTTGAGGGAACAAACCCCACCGGAGCTTCAGTACCTGATCAAGGATTTGTTCGAAGACATCACGTTGTTTGGAAACCGTACCTTGGAAGCGACTGCGGAGAAAACAGCGGAGGGTAAATACCGCGTGAAGATCAAAGTCCAATGCGAAAAATTCAAAGCGGATGATCGCGGCGAGGAGACCAGCGTTGAGATGAATGACTTCATCGAAGTCGGGGCATTCGCCAAAGCCGAATCAGGCAAGAGGTACGGCAAACTCTTGCATCGCGAACGGGTCCAACTTACCGGTGGTGAGCATGAGCTGGAGTTCCTGGTCGATGAGGTACCACATCAAGCTGGTATTGATCCGAGGAACCTGTTGATCGACCGCGTCCCCGCCGATAATTTGAAGACGGTAACGATGAAGAACTAGTGCATGAGAAAAAGCCGCCAGTTCCCCAGCGGCTTTTCATTCTATTTCAGGTTCTAACTACCGATCGAAGAGCGATCCAATTGCAGCAGAGCGATCGAATCGTCTCGATGGTTTGCGAGCGCCGAGTGCATGCCTGACAGCAGTGAGCAAGCTCAGCGAGGTTGAGGGTTACTCAGGTCGCTGTGGTCGTTGTGGTCGACCACCCTCCGGTCCGCCCTCGGGACCGCCAGGTCCTCGACGACCACCGGGTCCACGGCCTTCTGGGCTACCGGGCCCACGGCCACCAGCGTCACCGGGTCTACCCTCATTGGGTCGACCTGCTCCTGGTCCTCCTGGTCCTCCGGGACCTTGTTCGCCTGGGCGAGGCATGTGCCGAGCGAACTCGAGCAATTCGTTCCGATCAAGTTTACCGTCCTTATCGGCATCGAACTCCATCGCATGATCAACCATGTGCATCGGATCGTGTGCTTGTCCATCAGGACCACGACCTTCAGGGCCAAAGGGTCCACGACCTTCAGGGCCAAAGGGTCCACGACCTTCAGGTCCACCTGGGCCGGGGCCGCGCTCGGGCCCTCCCGGGCCGCGATATTCTGGTCCGCCAGGGCCGCGATATTCTGGTCCGCCAGGACCGCGATTTTCTGGTCCGCCAGGACCGCGATTTTCTGGTCCGCCAGCGCCCGGACCACGTCCTTCGCCTGGGCCGCCGGGGCCACGACCAGCACCACCGGCACCGGGACCACCAGGCCCACGTCCAGGACCACCTGCATCAGGACCAGGACCACCAGGGCCTCGTCCGGATCCACTTGATTGCGAATGCATCTCGCGAGCGAGTTCCATCAGTTCATCGCGGTTGAGTTTTCCGTCGTTGTCTTTGTCATAGCGCATCGCAAACTCGACGAGTTGTTCTGGCGAGCGACCAGGTCCAGGTCCACCGGGGCCACGTCCCTCTGGTCCACCGGGGCCACGCCCCTCTGGTCCACCGGGGCCACGCCCCGGACCGTCTGGACCGGGACCACGAACAAGTTCTGCGGGGCCCGGAGATGGCTCGCCACCTCCGGGTGGTTGTGCGCAAGCACCACCGACGCAAACGCTCGATACGACGAGCGACATAATCCATCTTTTCATGACAACAACTCCTTAGGAGAGAAACAGGGTTAGTTCTTTTAGTTCAATTGATTTCGCGATGGTAAACGCATCGCAGTAACTAGCATGCGCGCTCCATCCTGCTCAACTCGAACTCGAGGATCCAAGGCAGTAAAGGTAGGTGTCCGATCGCAGGAACAACTCGCCACCGCTCACTGCGGGTGTTGCATTGAACATGCTCGAGTCAGACTCGAATCGATTCTGATGCAACACATCCAGTTCCGGTTTGGAGGATGTTACGAACACTCCATCGTGCCGCGTTTGGAAGTACAACACGTCATGAACTGCAATTGGCGAAGCGTACACAGGTCGATCGCGTGACTGTATTCCTGTAACACGGCTCCGATGCAATAGTTCTCCCGTTTTTGCCGATACACAGTAGTATGTTCCACGATCATCGATCCAGTAGAGGTTGCCTTGGTAGAGCACTGGGGTCGATACGTACGAAGAGTTCCTGCTGGTCCAAACCACGTGGGTTTTGGTAACATCGCCGGTACCGCCGATCCGGATCGCCATCGATCCAGAGGAACGATATCCACCGAAAACATAGATGATATCTCCGTCGAGAATCACACTTGGAGAGAGATTACCCGTAAGCGTTGTTTCCGCGTACCATGCCAGCTTTCCTGTATCCGGGTTGACTCCCCACACTTCGCCGGGCACCGCGATCACTAGCTCATCGCGCTGATCGTCGACACGCGCGATGACCGGGGTACCGTAAGCCAACTCCAACGCCGATGCTGTAGCTTTCCAGACCTCATTGCCCGTAGCGTTGTCAATCGCTCGAATCGACTGGCTTTCCTCGGCAGCGTTTACGATGACCAAATTTTTATAAAGGACCAAGCTCGCAGCGGTTCCCCATCCTCGGTTTCCAGACTCGGTTCCCACACTCGTCTTCCATAACTCATTTCCATCCATGTCGTAAGCGACAACACCGGACTTCCCAAAGAAGGCGTACACCGATTTGCCGTCGGTCACTGGCGTATTGGTCGCATAACCATGCTCAGGCACCCCCATGCCGCGATAAGCATCTTCTGGTTGTACGGCTTCGATGCTTTTGGTCCAAAGGATCTTTCCATTGGAGCGATCGATGCATGAAAGATTTCGTTTCAGTTGATCGATCGATCCTTGATCGGCTCGTGCTCCGTATCCGGAATAAGCGGTGACAAAAACGAAACGGTCGGTAACGATGGGACTGGACGAACCAGCGCCGGGAAGCGGGGTCTTCCATTTGATATTCTTACTATCGGACCATTCGGTGACGACTCCGGAATCGCTGCTGACACCAGTTCCATTGGGACCTCGAAAACGGGTCCATGATTCACTTCCAAGCATCGCTACCTTGGCCGTTTCCGCCACAACGTTGGCGGAGACCAATGCGGCCGCGTTGGTATCTGATTCGCTCGATTGACTGCCTTTGATTTCCAACAGACCTACTGCTGCTGGTTGTTCAGTACCATCGTTCTGATCTCGCGGAGCACTTGCTTGTACGTCGTTTCCATGTTGCTCGCTTCCAAGTCGCTCGTTCGCGGACACTGGGCTGAGGGGGGCATCGGTCCTGGGATCGTCCGACTGCATGCCAGGACGATGAGGTGTTCCTGCATGGCGTGCCCTACCACCGCGTGGACCTCGAAAAGCGGGCAGGGCCAACCCGATACCAGACACCACCACGAACAGCAACAAAAGCCATCGCCAACGAAACCAACGGGGGCTGTTTGACCTGAGTTTCATTTGCATCTCCGTAGATCTTCGCACCAACATTTCCGTAAGCCTTCAGCCCAAAGCATATCCAGCAAACCTTAAGCCAACATGAATCGGCCCCGGGCACCTCAAAAGAAGTTGTAAGAAAGAAGAAAGAACCCCCAATCAAGATCCTAGTTCCGGCAAAGTTTCAGTCTCGACTCCAAAACGCCGATACGATACGAAATCCCTGGTGTTTCGTCTCCAAACGGAGAGTCTCCAGTACGTGATTGCTAGCAATCACCGTGATTGCGAGGGAATCGTATTGGGGGAGATTGGGTGAACGGAATCGGTGTGATAACGATGAAGCTTTGGACCCTAAAACACGTTGGATTTTTTCGAACTCGCGGTTGGAGTGGTTTCGCGATCCATGCGGCATTCTCAACGGCCACGTTTTTACCCGCCGCGATTGGCCCGCAGTGGATGGTTTCACAAGGATTTTCCCAAGGGAACACACGCACCGGGGCAGTGGTCGGGGGCCTAACCGGCGCCGCGATAGGCGGTGTGATTGGTCACAACCATAAAAAGCAGACTGCAGAAGGCGTATTGATCGGTGGTGCTGTTGGTGCCGTGGCGGGCGGATTGATGGGGAACCAGCGCGATCGAAACTTGCAACAGCAGAGAGCCTATCAGCAGCAACAGGCTTACCACAATCAGACGCCCTACGGGTACGCTGGTCAGCCCACCGTTGTTTACTCCTCCCCGATGTATGGTACAACTCCCGTCCACCGCGATGGTTATCGAGTGAACCCTACGCCACGCGCCGCAACGCGTCGCCCCGTGACCATGGCTGATGTCATCAATATGACGCGCAGTGGGGTTAGCGAAACCGTGATTGTTGCCCACATCCAAACCAACGGGGTGGCCACACGACCTGATGTTAACGATGTGATCTTGTTGAGCCAGGAGGGGGTAAGCGATTACGTGATCACCGCCATGCAAGGGGGTGTGCCATCAGCGCAGAGCACCGTTACGGTTCCGGCTTACCCATCGACGACCTACCCTACCACAACCTACCAAACTGCGCCGTCGTACCAAACCCCACCATCGTACCGTGAAGCTCGTTCGCCGCAGCCGTTGTATGCTCCACCGCGATCGTACGACCGTCGCGGTTTTTAATACGAGCGCTGAGAATTACTCCCACGACGCATCACCCAACAACCATAAAACGCGTCTCGATAAAGGCATTCGACGAAAGCACCTCCCCGCGCCATCCACTCAGCCTCCATCCATGAGGTGGTTTCTGGAAAATCGCAGTTACGGATATGTTCGATCGCATCTGCTTGCTCGCCGACAGGCATACCAGCCCAATTCAGGTGGATTTCCTCTTCGATCCTGTCGAAGTAATCCGCCCGCCCCTCATCCCCTTGGCGGGCGATATCGATCCAAATGAATTGTCCACCGGGTGCTGACACGCGGACCACCTGATCGAGAGCCTCCCGTTTCTCGAGGGAGGTGTAATGGTGGAGAGAGTAACTTGCGATCACTACGTCGAAACTCGCCGATGGCAGTTCACTCAATGGTACGCGCATATCCCCCATGAACAAAAGCTTAGTCAAAGACTCGCTCGTCGCACTATTGGATAGAGTTTCCTTCGTGCAATCCACTGGGTCTTGGGATACGGTTTGTTTTTTGCGTGAACCGGGACCGGACCGGCGGGCGAGCAGTTGCAGTGCGTCGCCCGAGAGATCGATGCCTACATACTGCGCGACGTCGAATCGGTTCAGACCGGCACATGCCATGGATCCATCGCCGCATCCTAGATCGAGAACGCATATCGGTTGCGGGCATCTGGCGACGCAGTTATCGATCGCCCCGCTCATTTCACGATGGCGCATCCAATTGTGGTACACGATTCGGGAATACAAATTCCACGATTGAAATATCTCTCCACTTTCGAGGGTCATTCTGATTCGTTACTCGCTCCATGGATCTTTCTGACGGCCGCTCGAATCGCGACCCGTATTTCAATACTTAGCCGCGGCAGTGGCATGATAAAAAAGGGCTCGCACCAGTCGTGTGGCACGAGCCTTTGCAATGGTAAAGGATCGTCTTGGTCTCAAAGAACCAAAGGATTAGCCAACCAACTTGGTTACCGTGGTCAGCATCGGGCCGATCGCAGGTTCAACAATTTCCTTGACGCCTGGAATTGCATAGAGCTTTTCAATGACTTCCTTGAGGCGGTTGACGTATGGCTTCAGGAAGGGACTTAAACCGGATTGTGCGGCTTCGGGCAACTTGTCGATCCCGAGACCTTCGTAGGCCTTAGCAGCTTCCTCGATCTTGCCGAGAGCACCCTTTGCGGTGTCAGCATCGGTGATCCCGTTCAGCGCTTGGGTTAACCCACCGAAAGTTGCGTCCAACCCTTTCTTGATATCGGTCAGATCGGGCAACGCAGGGATCGAAGGCATCTGCACATCAGCGCCGCCGGCACTGACAGCAGATGGTGTCGACCCCTTCTTATCGGTTTGACCGGCTGGCTTGTTGTTCAACAATTGCCAACCGAGGAATCCGAGCAAGCCAACAATACCTAACGGCAGAAGCCACTTGAGTGGGTTGGCTGCTTCTTGAGTAGCTTGCGTTGCAGCTTGAACTGCTGCGTTGGCTTTCCCGCCGAGTACGTCTGCCAATCCCATGACGCCTGATAGCTCTTTAGGCAAAGCACTGCTGAGCAAAGTGCTTTGGCTGCCGAGGAGACTGGTGAGCGCAGATGGATCGAGCGCGCCCATCGATTTGGCTTGCTTGCCAACCACCGACATCACGATCGGTGCCAACATGGTGACCAAGCTGGTGATCGACTTTTCATTGAAGCCGAGCAGCTTAACAAGCGCCGAGATCACCGAGCCTTGCGACGATCCCAGGAGCAATGGCAAGAGCTTAGCACCCAAGCTCATGAGGTCCACACCACCTGAAGATCCGCCGCCGATCAAACCACCGAGGTTGTCGAGAATGGAGGTGTCTTGGTCTTTGAACATTTTGCTCAAGTCGCTTGCGCCCGACGGCGTCGAAGCCTTCTCCAGGAGACCGCCTAGCAATACCGGCGCAACAGCATCGATAGCAGCAGATGCTTTGCTCTTGTCGATACCAACAGCAGAGCTCAATTGATCTGCAACTTGGCCGGCCACAGCCGACTTAACCATATCCAATAGGTTGATTGCCATACCAGAACTTTCATGAGAGAGGGGACGCTTTCTGCGTGTGTCACGCGACACGCATAATATCTCGATTTTTGACCTCTCCATCAGTACTTAACAGCGCGATTTCCCCAAAATTTAGGAGCGTACTGGGGCATCACTCGACTCACCAAAATTCCAGATTTTCGACCTAATTTGGAAGCCGACTCGCTGAGCCAAGTAAAAGTACTCCCCCCTAATTAGCCTTGTTTTCCCAGGCTGATTCGAACCATTCCAGGGAACGACGCAGTTGCTCATCCTCGAATACGTGTCCGGATCGATGGTTCCAGATCCCGAGCCTACTCAACGGCGATCGGCTTCGCCAGACGGGGGCAGCATCGCGAAGGACCGGCATCGACTGCGAACCGTCAGCTGCCCCCGGTCCGACTTCGCCCCCCATGATCAACAATGGCCTAGGCGCGATCAGCTCCAGCAGTTGAGCATGATTGAGTGCTCCTCGATCGGATGGTCCGAGGTACCATGGGGCATCCCAATTGGTCGATGCAAACGCGATCCCCCCTTCACTGGCGACACCTGCGCAAACCCGATCATCGAACGCCATCA
>VGZN01000058.1 GCA_016872635.1 Planctomycetota bacterium
GTCCATACCCGTTGTCCGTGATGCAGAATCAGATCGATATCGATCCGTCGCGCTTCCCACCGATGCAGTCTCTGGCGCCCCAATTCGTTCTCTATCTTTTTGATGGCGTCCCATAGTTGCCAACACGAGAGATCTGACTCGATCGATACGACGGCGTTAAGAAAGTCCGATTGACCGCTCGGGCCTCCCACTGCGGGTGTTTTATAGAGCGGGCTGAAGCGGAGAATCGCCGAGGTAAACTCGTCGCGGAGCAATCGCGACGCTGAGAGCATCGTCTCATGAACATTGCCAAGGTTCGCACCTAGACTGATGAGAGACCTCGGCATTGCAACGTTGTTCCGCAGGTGAAGACGATAGGTCGATCCGCGCGAATCAACGGCTTGTTGGCGTCGCGCTTGCTATTTGGCAGGCTCAACATTGTCCACATACCAACGAACCAAATCCTTGACTTCGTAACGGGTTGCGTCTTTGCGAGCGTAGACCCAGTAGGATGGCGGATTAGTTTGCCCCTCATCGCGATACTTGAGTTTATAGGAGTACCCAGCGGTGCCAAGCGTCTCACCCTCGAGCGACACGAAAACCCATTTTGCCGGTTCCCTGCGCTTTTGAATTTCGACATGCGTTGCGTCTTGGGCTAGCCGTCTTTTGGCCTTTTGCAGTTCCGTCTCGGGCTCCTCGTCACCCATTTTCGGCTTTACAGGTTCGTATTGAAATCCTACCAGGTAGTAAACGCTTTCGAGGTCGCCAGCGGAAAGTGAATCAAGGTAAAGCTGGGCAACTTTCTTCGCCTGGGTCAGTTCGTAATTGGTATGCAAGCTCCGCTCAAAGAGCCCCCAAGAAAGCACTGTAACGCCTATGATCACCGCCAACGCCCCGAGGATTTTCGAGAGCAGGTTAAGGTTCCAGAACTTGGCGGTCAGAAGGACGAATGCACCCAAGGTGCTGCCCACCATGGCCAGCGGAATCGGCTGAACGTATTTGATCGAAAAAATCCCGACCAACGACAGCAAAAAGGCGATAACTGCGACGGCCGAAAAGGACGTTGAGTCGACGACTTCATCCGTCTCCTGAGAAAGTTGGGGTTCGTTCATAGGTTGGTTCAATCGAATCCTGATCGTTGTATTAGGAAAAAACCTATTTGTCCGTCCCAAAAATCCGCACGAGGTAGGAGACAAACCTTCATATAAAATCAACCCAGTTCCGTTCCCGAACAGGGCCGTGTCGATTTGGTAGGGGATTGGTCCTTCGAGACGAATTGGTCCAACAAGACAACGTTGTTACGCCAAAAGTACCCGTTTGGTTCGGGCCAACCAGCATGGCTTCGAAAAGGAGGGCCAACATGGACCATCGGAGGGCATGAGCCAGCGCGAAATCCCAAAAAAGACTCCGGCGGTGGCATCAGCCTGGCACGGGATAGCCCCTGAAGATATCCCGGAGCTTGCATCCAGGTGGGTACAAAACCAACGCTGACTTACGCCTTGATTTTGAACAAAAAAGGTTGATTTTAGGAGGTATAGGCCAGCGGAAACGGCGGGTGCGTCGCGTGGACTGTACACCCAGATGGTCTCCAAAGTCGTGCACTCAGGAGGCACGATGGGGTTCGATCGTTGCTAACGACCAGCGGGCGAGCGCGTCGGCCTAGCCAAGCAATCGATTAACTCCCGTTGAAGGGCGGGTGTGGCAGCAGCCAGGATTTGACCATCCCAGGGGTCGAACAGCTCTCCTTGGTGCAGCGAAAGAAGCGAACCTGCCTCGCTCGCAATCAAGGCACCTGCGGCGATATCCCAGGCTTTCAGGCGGCCACCCCAGTAGGCATCCAGTCGGCCAGCACCGACATAGCAGAGGTTTAATGCAGCGGAACCGAGTCTGCGGACACTTTGGCATTCGAGCAGGATCTCCAGGAATTGCTGAATCTCCATAGAATCTCGCTGCAATTGAGGTGGAAAACTAGCGGCAACCAACGCCTTGTTCAGCCGTTCACAACGGCTGCATGCCATCACCGCCCCGTTGAGTGTAGCGCCTCGGCCGGAAATGGCAGTAAACATTTCGTCGGCCATAGGATCGTAAACGACCCCCAACGCGCAGCGAGATGCTTGATGGCCATCCGTACTTGGATTACCAACCTGGTACATCAACGCGATACTCACGGAGAAATTTCGCAAGCCATGTGCGAAATTGGTGGTGCCATCCAACGGGTCGACAACCCACTGCCAACCACTTTGAATGCTTTGTTGTTCGGAGTTTGGCGCGTGGGCGTCTTCTTCACCGAGGAAGTGATGCTCCGGGTAAAAGCCCAAGATAACTTTTGAAATTGCTTTTTGGGCTGCGACGTCCGCATCCGTCACCAAGTCCTTCGGGGACTTTTCTCGCACCACCGCAATCGGAAGCATCGCTCGAAGGATTTCCCCGGCAGCCCGAGCGGCCTGTATGGCAACCTCTAATGCGCGGCTAGGGTCGATGGGCTGGGAACCCGCCGAATCGCTTCTCGAAAGGGACGAATCGGTAAACAGGGGATCCCAATTCGCTGAGCCAGTCGATGCAGATGTATCAGACGGTAAGACCTGAGGAGCTGGTGTGGCTGAAATTTCTTTCTTTCTCGTATCCATAACAGTAAAACGATACCTGTGCGAATCGACTGTGGCAACGCTATATTCATGGTCTGAATAAGTCCCGCAAGACGATAAAGATGAGGATCAGTGGAGATGACATGGAAACTGACATTGCCAACGGCGCGCTACGAAGCCACCGGGACAACTGTCGAGGTAGAGTTAGGGGCTCCGCTCCACGTGGCGATCGTCTCAAAAGCGAATGCATTCTGTGGGCTGATTGCCGGTTTCCAGGTCATCCCAAGCGATGCCCCCGTGTTGACTAGCGATCCAGCGGAAACCGCGGTACGTGGCAGTAAACCACTGACATGCGATGATAGCTACGTTCGCGAGCATGACCTGATCGCGATCTATCCGCAAACGTTTCCATGGGCATTTGGATTCCAAATTGATTTTCGTTTTCAAACGCAGTTGGTTTCGGGCGTCGACGCGTTAGAAATTTGGCTCAGCGTCCAAACGTCGTTGTTGGAATCTACCCCCAAACTGAGCCTCTATCCAACCAATGGTGGTCCGGTTTGGCACGAGGGGCAGTTTTTGGTAGCTGGGCACGGCCTAGCGGTCATGATGGCGCACCCGCTCGATCGAGCGGATTGCCATGCGAACTTTTCCTCGAAAACAGGGCAATTGTCGCAAATCGATTGCTTCGGACGTTTTATGGAAAAGGGAGTAATTCGCCGAGCGCGATGGTTGCTGGCATGGTCCACTTCGCCAAATTCAAATTCGCCGATGTCGAAGTCGACAATCGACCTGGTGCATGAACGTTTTTCAGCCAGCCCGCTACCACTAACTGCTTAATCATCGTTCGACTAAAAAGCCCCTGCTCACTCCATCGCATTCACTCATCCATGATCGAATGATCGTTTCTAATAGTGTCAATTAATGATTGCCGTTTTTTCGGCAGGAGTTGCAGGCTGGAGTGGTCTCGTTACCATTTGGCTCCGGATACCTCGCGTTAATCATTCAGAGTGAACGCAAGCATCTGTGATTCATGGACAACATTGAGGAGTGCCCCCGTTGGCAAAGAAGTCTACTAAGGTTCAGTCGACGCGAACTGAAACCCCAGCAACATCGTCTCTCAAGGCTCCCAAAAGCGATCGAAAAGGTGCCTCCAGCAAGCACAAAGTCGAGGAGTCGGTCGTCAATTGGTACGACCATCCTGAGTGGTATGAACTCGGCTTTCTGAAAGAGACTCCGAAGGAAGCCAAATTTCTAGAAGCTGTCTTCAAGAAGCACGTCCAGTTTCCAGTGACGCGTGTGCTTGAAGTCGGATGTGGCTCGGGCCGCTTGGTGCGTGAGATGGCACGCCGCCGATACGATACCACGGGATTGGACCTCAATTCTGAAGCTCTCAAGTACTGCAAGAAGAAACTTCAAGAAGATGGACGTCACGCGGATTTGGTGAAGGGGGACATGACCGATTTTTGGTTTGGCAGGCCCTTCGACGCCGCCTTCAATGCGATTAATACTTTTCGGCATCTGGAGACGGAAGAGGCTGCAGTCAAGCATTTGGAGTGTATCGCTTCGAATTTGCGTACGGGGGGCGTATTCGTCCTCTCGCTGCACTTGATTCCTCACGATGGAGATCTATGGGGAACCGAGCGATGGTCTGCGAAGGGGGATGGCGTCGCGATTCGCTATGCATTGACCGTTCTAGATTGCGACTTGGAAACGCGCATTGAGCGATTAAGGATCACCATGAATGTCGATCAAAATGGAAAAGTATCTCGACTCTCCGACGAAATACGATTGCGACTTTACACGGTAGACCAGCTCAAGTCACTTCTTTCGAAGATGAAGCAGTTCGAACTCGTCGGTGTTTATGACTTTTGGTTCGACATCCAACAGAGGCAGCGGCTATCTCGCAACTCTTGCGATACGGTGTTGGTGCTGAAGAAACTCTAAGGGTTTTTTGGGCGATTCGGGTCCGTGTAAACCTTGGAGATGGTTTGCATCGTCGAGTGAGCCATCGAGTCGAGCGATAAGTAGACAACGGCCGCAGACGCTGCGGCTCGCGGTCCAGCGGTGATCAGTCCGGCAACAGCAGCGGTCGTCACACCGACAGTTCGACCGATAACCTCTGCTTTTCTATGCTCGATCTTTGCACACCGGGACGCGGCGTAGGCGGAATGGCGTGCGGCCTCTGCTACAAGAGATGCGATACCGCTCGAACGAGAAGCCATCCCTTTCGGCACTCCTGCGATGCTGGCGACCCGAACCGCATTTGTTGACGCCGCCAGCCATCCAGCGATACCAGCCCTGCAGACACCTCGAATCAAGCGGTCCGATTGATGGCTGGCTGGCATCCCGCATTTGCACTCCCGGGCAAAGTGTTCGCAGTTCCCCGCAATTAAGTGATACCCCGTTTCGCCAACGCGGCCAACGGCCCGTGAAACGACTTCGTCATCCGACAACGAGTCACTTACTGCTTCGATCCTGACGGGTTTCCCATCGGCAAACTCAGACAAAGCAACACGCTGTACCGTCATGATATTCGAAGCGGATGAATCCCTCGCCAAATGAACGATCGTTCCATCACCGATATCGATCCCGAAATGTCGGTAAGGAATCATTAGCCAAACGCAGGGAATCGAAACCAAATCACCCTTTGCCATAACCTAGCCCAACTCGCTACTGCAATAACGCTTGTGAAGAGAAGACTCGAGAAATCCAACCGCAAAAAACGCGAAGTGCCTTTACAGGCGAGCGAGCTTCATCGAAGTTGATTATTCGGACCATGGCTACAAAAGACAACGAGCAAACGCCGATACATCGTTTTAATAATTTGTAATGGCCTAAAACGAAAAGCCAAGCCCGTGAGTGAGCTTGGCCCGTAATGACTTCTAAAATGATTGTCGTTCCTCGTCTGACCCCGACACCACCCGTTGGGCGGAAATAGCATTAACGAGCAATCGATCCCGTCACGGCGTCACGACTACGGACTTTCCATGCCGCAAATCCTTAGGCTAATGCCTGGAAATCTTTGCTCCGTTCGCAACGCGATTTGCTCACCAAGTTGCCGAAGTCGAGCTACGAAATCCTGTCGACGTGAGGACTATTGGAACGAACGTCCACACCCGCACGACTTTACGGCGTTTGGATTGTCAAACGTGAATCCTTGTCGCTCAAGGCTGCTGAACCAGCCGAGAGTGGTACCGTCGAGTAACAAAGAACTCTTCTTGTCCACAACAACCGCAACACCGTTTTGCTCGGAGCGGGTGTCCTTGGCCTCATCATACTTGTCGTCGAAATTCAACGAGTATTCGAAGCCGCTGCAACCTCCAGCGACAACACCTACTCGAACAAACGTCTCAGGGCCAAACTGTCCCTCCACGTGAGCTCGCTTTAATTGCTCTGCCGCTTCGGGGGTAACCATGATTGCCATACGCAACCTCAATCTAAATATTGCTGGAAAGGGGACCGACAGTAATAACCGAAGCTCCTACCTTGGAGGCACCGGCACTTCGATACATAACGAAGCCGTAATGCGACTGCGCTGCACACTGTTATATTACGCGGGAAAGGATCGAAATGGCAAGTCAAAATTCACTTTCCAGAGTTCGATACTCCTGCTATCTTATCCAACCCGTTGTAAGGCCGGACGGAGGATGAGTCGGCCGAAAACCGTTTAGTCATTAGGGAAAATCATGGTAAAACCGCATCGTAAATTAAAGAAGGCAAACCACGGTCAGCGAGCTGCGAACAGCAAGGCTCGCAAAGCAAAGCGTCGAAAGGTTCGAACCTAAGACGTAAAATTTGTTTAACCAATCCCCGAAAACTTTGGGACTGCTCAGTTTTGGGCTGATCTAGAAGTTTCAGAGGGTTTGTTCAGTTTCTTGGATTTGGTTGCTGTCGGCAACAATACCCATGTAAAGGCCTTAGCCCATTCGCCAAGGTGCCCCATCGTGGTAGCGAAAGATTTCATCATCGACCCGGATACGATCGATTTCGATCGTGTCATTGCGGACATTCATGAGATCCGCAAATACAATCCGCAGCGGTTCGAGATGGAACAGTTGACTGCGATTGTCCACGAGGACCCGGAGCGTGTTGCTTGTGTCGGCTACAAGGACATCACGCGCGATGAGTTCTGGGTTCGTGGGCACATGCCCGGCATGCCTTTGATGCCAGGCGTTGTGATGCTCGAGGCGGTTGCTCAAGTGTGCTGCTATACCTCGCACAAATACAAACTTCTAGGGGATTCGATGGTAGGCTTTGGGGGTTTGGAAGAAGTCCGCTTCCGAGAGCCGGTCGTCCCTGGAAATCGTTTGATCGTGATGTGCGAGCTTCTCAAACTCCGCAAACCGTATCTTTTGGTTTGCCGGTTCCAAGGCATCGTCGGCCGAAATATTGTCGTCGATGGCCAGCTAAAAGGGATTCCCATTCCGGTCGATGTGCTCAAAGGGAATGCGATCTCACGATAAGCTCGAACTGTGAAGCTCGATCTGTGAAGCTCGATCTGTGAAGCTCGAACTGTGAAGCTCGAACTGTGAAGCTCGATCTGTGAAGCTCGAACTGTGTCGCTGTAACTACTACGCCGCTATCTCTCTCGGCACTGTCGCTTGTCGTGCGGAGTTGCCAGGGTTGGACTAATCAACGTCCACCGGTGGTGTCGGATTTGGATTGGTAGGTAACAGGATCGGTGCTGTCGACTTCGGCAATCCATAAGGATCCTTGGCGCTGGTCCCCGAAAGGGGCTGGGCTAGCGGAACGCCGGCGATCAAGGCGAGTAGTAATGTGGCTACGAAGTAGATCGAGTAATGCAGAAAGGCTTGTCCCGCTTCCAACTCGCACGTTCCAAGGGAAGCTCCGATACCTGCCGCGAACATGATGCCGACAAAAATAGCCATTTGAATCGTATCGATATCCCCCAACGATTTATTTCCGAAGTAGTACGAGAGAAACCAATACATTCCCCAAGTTATCGCGAACACCGCGGAGCAGATGCCCAAGCGAATCCACCTCTCTTTCCCGATGTACCCGCCCAATTCATCATCCTTGAAGAAGGTATATCCGACTGAAGCTAGTGGATAGGCAAGGCCTATAACCACGAGTGCTAACCCGATCGTCGGCGTACTGCTGTTGATCCGTGCTGCAATGGCTGCGATCAGGCAGACCACAGCGACACCGATTGCTATTCCAATCTGAATAGTGGATGGATTGAACTCGGTCCGACGGATTGGCTTAAGTACTGGTCGCCCCTTGGAGTCCTTTGGGCCCTCCGTCTCGGGAGCGTGGATCACAACCTCTTGCGATTTGTCGGGGACCGTGATGGTCTGCTTGCACTTAGGACACGGACCTTGCTTCCCAGCGTACTTGTCACTGACCGTGAATCGAGCGAGGCAACTGGGGCAGGTTACTGGGATCGGCATAGCTGGAATAGTCTCGAAAAGAGGGCTAACTTCAAGGACGTATTGTACTCAAGAACGCCCCTTGCATCATCCCGGTACACGGTCCGTCCAACCTCAAATCCTCGCGCCTGGGTTCTTGATTTCACTGTGGTGCGATTGGGAGCGGATTACCCCGGCGGGGAGATATCCGATGAAGGCGCCGAGCGTGGTGTAACGTAGGCGCAGGGGTTTGCCTTTGGCGGAAATACGGTTTTGGCTGTAGCAGGCTCTCTCCGAGAGCCGTAGCGAATGTCGATCGTTGTGGTGGGATGCTTTGTTCCTGATTTGACTTTGGTGCGATTGGGTGCGGACTACCCCGGCGGGGAGATATCCGATGAAGGTGCCGAGCGTGGTGTAACGTAGGCGAAGGGGTTAGCCTTTGGCGGACGGCACTCGGAGAGTGCCTGCTACGGGGCGTTTTCATCCAATCAGACGTCGCTGCTCATGCACCGATGATCCTCAATGGTCCCGGAAATCACCAGCTATTCCTAAGCCGCCACCGAGGTGAACTTCCCAAAGGAGACGTGCAAAGACAAACATCCATTCGGTTAGCAACGGGGCTGCACCAAAGCATTCGGCCAATTCGCTACGCAGCATTCCTAGATCGCAGGGGCCACGCAATTTGTTCCGTTCTCGATAAACGACCGGCCATACCGAATTCCAAATTCGCTTGAACCAAGGGGACGCACCCATGTCATTGCTCAGAAGAACGCTCCGATGGTATCCATACAACCGGTCGACACAGGACAGCCAAGGTGCATCCGATGCTTGGAAATGGCTGAGTTTTGTTGCGATGGTTAGCTTTTGCGATGCGAATGAGATCGCCTCGAGCATCATCGCATCGATAGTGTCCGTTCCCGGACGGGCGGCGTGAAAAATTCCTGGTTGATCGATGGTCAACCAATTGGGATGATCAAATGCAATCTGCCAACGCCCTGATTCCCAATGGCCTTGGCAGAGTACTTCGATCCGCGTTCCGGGTGGTATCGAGGTGACATTCAGTGGTTTCGCCCTCCGAACGGCTTCTTTGCGAATGAGATTCGTCCAGTCCGTAGAAGTCACCGAAGCGGACAGGGGGACATGCATTTCGCGGATTCCCAAGGAACCGGAGAATGCATCGGCGGAATCCATCGTTTTAGCGATATCCCTCAAGCGAAATGAAAAGCATTCGTCTTCCTCGAATTTCCATTCGGGCTGGGTCATGGGAGTGCACGTCAGAATCGGCAATAGCCCATTTCCGTTGCAGTAATTCCACAACCTTGAAGCAGCGTCGGATTGTCCTTCGAGCATTTCGCTTGCGCTGAGCAACCCGATATCGGTGTACCACGGCCGAATCCGACGAGCAGCCTCGTTGGTTGCCGATTGCATGAGAGCTTGTAACCAGCTCTCCGTAAATTCCTTTTTCGAATGCATCCTGTTGATTTTTCTGTTTGTGTTTTCGAGTTTCTCGATCCTTGATTATCGACTATAGCTTCGATTCTAACAGCAATCGTGAATTGCCTATAGCCCACGGCATCGATAGCGTACCCAAGCCGTCGGAACCTATCGGGCCACTAGGAAAGAACCTTCGAGACCTCCATCGAGCCCATGCTATTACACAATCGTTACAGGCTCAGTACCACGAAGCAGGGTCGTTTTTGTACGTCGCGCGAAATACTCGGTAACTCCGCCTGAAGACGCCAGTGCGATCGATTCAAAAAGGGTCCAGCCAATCGGCATCCCTTCCGTCACATCAATCCACAGCATGACCCCTCCTAAGGCAATAGTGAGACGCGCAAATGGAACAACGATTGGCAATACCAAGGGCAGATTGCACGCAGTGATGATGAGCATTGCGCCATGAATCACGTACATGGCCGATGAGAGTCTCGCCAGATAGCCAGGTAGGGAACCGCTGGGTAGGGAATCGACTCCCATCCAACGCCCGCATGCATCCATCCGGGTATGGGGCACAAAGACAGCGATGACTGCCGCGCATTGGACTACGCCGGCGAGGATCAACCAGTTACGAAGCAAACGCATGGGCGAATAACACTCCTTTTCTGCGGTTCACGGTTTCTCCCTTCACTCGTTGGCAGACTGGGTTCGTTTCTTCAACCATCGCAAAACGCGTTTCCCTGACGAACTAAGGGCTAATTCCTCCATGCGTTCCAAATCACACCATTGAATATCCCCCTCGTGATCCGCATCGGCAGTTTTCGCCTTGCGTTGCTTCTGAATTTTTGCATCGTAGCAATCGAGAGTGATTCGATACCGCGTAACCGCGTGCTTCAGAGAATGCACACATTCCTCCACCTCGATCGATTGTTGAAACCTATCGAGGACCGCATCGGCGAGGAACCTTCTGAGGCCGGACTCTGACTCGCGGCCCGTGATATCGAATCTCGGGAAATCCCAAAGCCCAGCCCATCGCTCACCGACTTGGCAACGACGCATTAACCATCGTCCTTCCTTTTTGATGAAAAGGGCCGCTTCACGAAGCTCGGTGATCAATTTTGGGGGTTTAGGAGCGGGAACTCGGTCAAAGTGCCCTTTAGCGGAGGTCGGACAGAATGGAACGAGCGGGCAACGATCGCATTGGGGCTGATTGGGTGTACAGATCTGAGAGCCTATCTCCATGACTGCTTGATTGATTTGCCCTGATCCCTTCCCTTTGTCAGGGACGAGCCCTTCGGCGAACTCCCACAACGCATTTTGGCTCTTCGTTGTTTGCAAGGGCTCTTTCCAATAAAGCAATCTCGCATAAAGTCGCTGCGTGTTTGCTTCGACGATTCCATGATTGAGATCGTAGGCGAACGAGAGGATCGCGCTAGCGGTATACCGGCCGATACCAGGCAGCGAGAGCATCGACGCGATGTCCTTGGGGAATTTTCCTGCATGCCGTTCGATGATGGTTTTGGCTGCGGAATGCAGTTGGCGTGCCCGACGATAGTATCCAAGTCCCGCCCAATACCGAAACACCTCGTCCTCGGGTGCTTCGGCGAGGCTCTTCACATCGGGAAAACGCTCCAGGAAACGGTCGTAATAGGGAATGACGGTAGCAACCTGGGTCTGCTGGAGCATGATCTCACTCACCCAGATTCGATAAGGATCGCGGGTCGCACGCCATGGCAAATCGCGACCGTGCTTGCTGAACCACGCTACTGCCGCTGAAGCTATCGAAGATTGCACCGACGAAATATGACTAGCGCGGAACATCCGATGGTCGCCGCCCTAGGGTCACTTCTACGCGAAACGGGGTGTACTCAACCTGTCTCATTCCTGGTGCATCAGATGTCGGATCGCGTCGGAACGTAACCATCGGGCGTTCATACTCCACCAAGACCTTCTCTCCCGAAGCGCTCTTTGCCAGCTCACGCCGCAGCTCATCAAAATTACTGATCGGAACGCCATCGACGCTGACTAGTTTGTCGAGTGTTCGAATCCCTGCGAGTGCTGCAGGTCCCTCGGGGATAACTTCTCGGATGATTAGAGAACTGGGTTCGCAAGTGATCCCAAGAAAGCCACCTCTTCCTACAAATACGTTAGCGGTATCGATCCGGTCCACCACTTCAATTGCCCCTTTGGCAGAGAGAAGCGTTCCAAATAATTGTAGATCTCCAAAAACCGGTAGTTGCTCCAAGATATCGATGCTCGAATCGTCGATCGGCGTATAGAGGATTTCCAGAAGCTCCAAGTCGGGGGCTTCCGTCAAGCAAGCAATGTCGGAGCTATTGAGGCTGGTCTCTATGATTTGAAGGCTGTTGAGTTTTGGCATTTTGGCGACCGATGCGAGTACCTCGCGTGTGATCGCAGGGCCTTCGAGCTTGACGAATTGGACATCAAACAACCAAGGTAACAACTCCAAGTCCGTCGCTGTCCCCATGAATCGCTGGTCGATCACCAATGCACTCTTGATCTCCTTCATCCTGGTCAAGACGGATAAGTACCGGTCCTCGCAGGAAACACCGGCTCGCTTCAACCGATCCATCGCCAATTCACGCATTTGGATCGAGATGTTCTCGAGAATCTTTTGCGCGACAACCGCACGATTTGTGGTGCGTTCTTCGGCGACTCGCCTCAAGGTATCAAAAGCCAAACGCCCCTCTGGACTCAGTGCGTCTTGACCAACAAATCCGAGAAATTGAAGCAACTGCTCGCCACCGATCTCACTCACCTCTTCCGCTGCCTCGACAACGATGGGCAACGCGTCAACCAAGTGCCGGCTTATTTTTCGGCTTGCCGATTCGCGAGCGGAATAATTATCGCGCTTGAGTTCGGAAATCCATTGTTGGATTTGTTCCGAAGTAACTTTTCCATTGTTGGTGCTTGGTGGAGGCTCTTGGCAGCGTGCGAGATCCGATGCAACTACCAAACAGATAATTGTCAGCAGTAATTTACGAACACCGATCATGGTTGCGGCAGCATCCCACAGTGTGAGCGGCCTGTCCTCCAATGCCCGGGGGTGCGCATCTCGGGTAAACAGTCCCTCGGTGAGTTTGTAAAGTTTGTAGCTCCCCAATCGGAACAGAAGGATCGCACGGGTTTCGGAACTCAAAGCTCATCCCCTCGGGGTAAGTCGTCTAACGATTGTAAACCCAATATCCCAAGGAATCGTTCGGTCGTAAAGTATCGCGGTTGCGTCTTCGGTAGGGAATGAGGACTTAACGTAAACGATTCCGGTGAAGGTTCCTCACGGCTTGGGGAGATTCCCGAGGGATCAGCGTCGGTTTTGATAAGTCCCTTTTTCGATAGATTTGCCAAGATCCCGCCGGCAGGTTGGCCCCACTGCTTTTCGATCTCATCTTTGGTGATTCCTGGTTGGTAGGCAACCAACGACAGGCAATCAATTGCAGCTTGTGTGAGTTGTGACTCTTTCGTCGGCCCGGAGATTACTTCGGCGAAACTGGCTAAATCGGGAGATAGCACGATTTTGAATCCGTCGCCAACCTTATCTACGAACATTGCGCTGTTTTGCAAGCGTAGTTGCTGATTGAGAGCTTCGATGCCATCTCGTACTTCCGCTTCGCTAAAGTCCCTCAATGCCTCCACCAAAAACGAAAGTGGGATTGGCTTTCCATCTCGGGTGCCTACAAAACAGATCGATTCGAGAATCGACACCAGCGTCACCGGAACCTCATCGGATTCCCCAATCCACGATAGGCCCAGCGAAGTCGGATCGTCAGTTACTGTCACGCGTGCAGAATTGTTGTCCACACCTAAGTAAGGTTCACCGGTCCGCTCCGAGGGGTTGGGTGCCCTCGGCTCTTCGTCGACCGTCGGATCCGTCGTTTCCTCGGATCCTGCATCGCGACTTGTGGCAAAACCGCTGCTACCATCGACAGCTTCGTTGCGATCCCCATCGGATTCTATGGTCTGGTGCATTTGAAGCACCGCGGCGTATGCATCCCCCAAATCCTCGAGCGAAATTGCAGGCTCATCGCCTGACCCCTCATCGAACCCGTCCTCGAGTGTCTCCTCTAAGGGGTCCGGCGAATGGATTTCGATACGCCGTGTTTGCTTTCTTCCTTGGACCATCCTTGAATTGCTCGCAACTTATGCTCTAGGCCTTGGATCTGCTCTGGGCATTGCGTCGTTGAGCGACTCGCCAGCCCGCGTCCCTTGGACTGCCAGGATAGGCCATGCGCGCCCCGAGGGCAAGCCAACCGTCCTCTCGGTCTTGCCCGTACAGGCTGTGGCTCCTCCCTGGGGTGGAGTTGGGCATTTCCAGGAATCGGTTTATCCTTTAGCTTGCATCGGATAGCGATTATCCGATCACGCGGAACCTTTCGTCTAGCCAGTGCAGTAAAGTGGGGAGTACTGGGCAGTGCGACAACGAGGCTTTGCGGCACTAAAACGTCCCGTGGCGACAAGCTTCCAAAGCCGCTTGTGGCTTTGTCGATTTCACCATAAGGATCGATGCAATGAAGGTACGAATTCTTACTCGCACAGACGGCTTTCCCAATTTTGCCGCAATCGCTTGGTTTTGCTGCATAGGGATCTTTTCTATCGGCAGTTCTGGGTGGACTCAGGATGCTCCGACGCAGGATGGAGCAACCTCCGTTCAGGAAGCGCCCACGGGCAACAAGCAATCCTTTGCGCGGGCAAACATCGCGCGGAAGTCGGTCGAACGCGTTCCTCTCTCGGCCGATCTCTACGTGTCCGTATTTCACCTCCGAGATTCCTGGCGCGATTTTCTTTCTAGCCCATTGGTGAAAGAAATCATGCAAAGCCAGCTTTGGCAGAAATCCCAAGTCGCATTCTTGAAGGAATGGAAAGATCGCAAGAGCGATATCGGTCGGTATCGAACTCTGTGGGAGAATCACAGTGTCAAAGAACTCCTCCGGTTTTTGGAAGATGTCGCCTCCGAGGACTTGTTCTTTTATGCTGATGTTTCGTTATCCAAGACGCTTTTACAGGTAACGACGATCCAAAAGAAGTTGCATGTGCTTACCTCAGAGGAAGTTCGAGCTGAGGTAAAAGCCGATTTGGTCGCGCAGTGGATCGATCAATTGCTTCCTTCGTTTCAGTTTCCAACCCTGATGGTCGGTGGACGGTTTTCCGATCAAGATCTTGCGTTGGCCAAGGTGGACGAAATCGAGGGGCTCATCCGGTTTGGAATCGGAGCCATTCCTGACGCCGCCCCTTTATTGAAACCACTAAAAAGGATCGAGGATGGCCGTGGATCTCGATTGCAATGGCAAGTCTTCGGCAAATCGCTGCCGTGGGATTCTATTCCTGAAGGGGATATCCTCGATCGAGAATCACTACAAGATCTTCGGAATGCGGTCGCCGAAAAATCATTGACACTAACGTTCGGCATGATCGACGGATACTTTGTCGCGTCGATCAGCGGCGATCCAGAGGGAGTCAATCGATTTGGGAGCGGCGACGATCTCCTGAAGCATCCTCAAGTCGCACCGGTGAGGGCATTGAGAGCGCAAGACGGAGGCAGTCAAGGGTCGTATGGTCTTCCGGCTTCCGTCACCAATGTCACGTGGGTTTCAGATGATTTGGCGAACGCAGCGTTCGAGTTTGGACTCCATGGATTTTTTGAACGATTAACTCGAACCACGGTTCAAAACATCCTTTCAAGTATTTCAAAAGATAGCGATTTGCGAGAGTTCTTGACGCAACTCGTTGATGAAGGCACCCGCGTCGACGCGCTGATCGAGCCCCATATTCCCAAGTTGCAGGGATATTTAGGATGGTCGTCGAAGACCGACGATGGATGGGAATCGTTTGGGATCTCGCGAACCGAAGGATCCTT
>VGZN01000059.1 GCA_016872635.1 Planctomycetota bacterium
GCTCTGAATCAATCCCACCGCGACCCAGTTCAACGACTTCCAAGCGATCAATCGTTACGACGTGGGTCCCGACGGGTGATCCTCCCCTTCGCAATGTACTTTTCGCCGAATGCCGTGATCGACGCGTACGACCTGGAACACTGCGATACGCTCGTACCGCTGGCTCCGCTTGGACTATCGATGGCATCAGCACGTGGATTCCCTCGATCAATGCAAGAGAACGAATCGAATGGTCGGAATTGCTTGAAAATCCCATCGCAACAAGTTTAAAAATCCCGACGAGCGGTGGTTTCGGCGTGCTTCGGCAACAACCGGAAATCAAAACTCAACGGGCTCGTGTGACAAATCAGTGGATGATAGGCAAGGATCAATTTGACTTAACATCCAAGATCGAATTCGCGACGCCCGCTAACAATCGTACGATCATCGTTATGGATTTCGCCCCGGGCTACCGCGTGAACCGTGTTACCTCGCGAGGAGTTGCGATACCCTTCCTACAGTGGAACACGAATCAACGCGATTACCTTCAAATATTTATCGATCGAGATTCGGGTGATATCACCGAACTCATGTTGTACGCTGACTCGGCAAAGAGCCATCCGCTTTCATTTTCCGAACCGATCCCATTCTGGCGGTCGAATGCGATCAGCATGTCTGAGCAAACTACTGAGGTTTTTGCCAACCCCGTTTGGTCCATCCAATTGCAATCAGCGAATGCCTCAGCGGAAGTAGCCCCCATATCCGTCCAGGGCAAGGATCGCGCAAAGAGCTTGCTCAATATTCCCGTTCCAAGCGAGTCAACGAATACAGACATAGCATTGCGTTTGCTAGGCAATAAAATCACACAGCGATGGCAAGGCATCTTGGTCGTTCGACCAGTTCAAGATGACACCGGCAAAATGGACTGGGAACTACTGGCCATTGGGAACGAGCCACAAAAGGTGCGTCCTTCTATTTCGGTCGCAGCTCCCACCGAGTTAGCAACCCGATGGTCGAGTCCTGAAAAGATCGTAGAGATTCCGGATCTCAACCTTGATCGGGGGATTCTCTTACTGAGCCCGAAACTACTTTCCAATAATTCGGACTCGGTGACTAAAGAGTTCATCGGTGCATCAACCACTGAATCAGCTAGCGTAGATCCTGAAGAAAAAACAAAGCTATCTATCGATCCCGACCTGAATGATCCAAATCTAGATCGCACCTCAACTCCTTCCCGGAATTCAGCGCCGTATCTCGGCATCGCGTTTCGCATCCGGTTCGAGAGTGAATCAGGCGTTTCGATTGCTCCTTCAGATACTTACAGAATCGAATCGCTTGCAAATCCCGATGTAAAAACCTGGTTTGCGGTTGAGGCTTCCATGGCCAACCAGATCGATTTATCCCTTTATGAAGTGCTCGACACGCTCTCATTCAATCTCGGTGCCTCCATCCCCGAACTCGAAGGAGCAACCCTCGTTCGCCCTAGAACTAAATCATCGGATTCGGAATTCCGAGCGAATAGGATCCCAGGCACGATGGATCAACCGATTCGCAACCAAACCCTTGCCACCTCGACGAATTCAAACACAAATATCCAATGGAAATTGGCTTCGCACAAACTCATCGGCCCCCATGCGATTGAGCCCGATCGTCTCGTCTGCGTTTCCCAGTTTTGGTGTAGCGGTATCGTGCAAAACTCGTCAAGCCCTTTACGATGGACACATAGTATAGGGACTCGGGGCGAATGGGTCCGAATCAATGGCCAAAGCGTTTCCTTCCAACAAGCAGAGAACCAAATCACCGTCCCATTCGAATCGGTAGGGTTTCCTCTACATGTTGAACTTTGGACTTCATTCCCCTGCCAGACTCAAAAGCCTATTCCGATTTCAAAACTACTCCCATCGGTACCAACACCTTCCGATAGTACGATCCAGATAACCTATTGGCACTCTCTAGGTGACCCCGAACCTGGATGGGTGCAGAAGGAATCATCATCGATGGATTCCGAGTTTGCCTTGCAGCAATCACTAAGCTCCGTGGATTCGACCACGACGTGGGTTCAGGATCATGCCATTACCTCGCTTCAACTACTTCGGGAAGCGATTGCTGATTCGGACGACGTTGATGAAGGCCTATTGCTCGCTGGCGATCGTGGCGATTGGATTGCTGAGCTGGCTTTGGAATGCGCCTATTGGCTTGGAAAGTGGGCTACGGTTCGGGACGACTCGAAATCGGTGGCTTACTCGCAATCCGTCTCAGAGTGGACAGAGTTGCAAACGCGTCACCCCGCATTGCTAGAATTCGTTCTTGGCCGACAAAGCCTCAGCCAGGTCTCACCGAGCGAATCGGTGGCCCAATTAGCAACTGATGGTACGTTCGCTAGTGAACCGACAGCCGCAACGTCGACAAAGCAAGGTACCAGTGGAATAGGGGCCGACATGTTGTCAGGGATCGGACCAATTTGGTTGCGCGCCATCGCAACCTTGATCATGATCTTGGCCATGGTGATGAGCGCTTGGTTCTGGGACATCAACAAAACCAAGCTATTACAGAGTCCTTGGTGGCTATTGACAGCGACCTCGGGTTTCACATGGCTGCTTACAGGATCACTGTTTCCGGCGACCCTGATGATGTCGATAGCATTATTATTAGCGATCGATTCTTACTGGATCGTCAGCGAGCGATTTCGACAAACCGCGATTCGCGGACAACGGTGACCTTGATCTCGCCAGGGTAGGTAAGTTGCTCTTCGAAGGCTTTGGCGATATCGCGACAGACTTTGGCGGCCACGGAATCATCGGTATCTTTTGAGCTGACGATGACCCTCAATTCGCGGCCGGCCTGGATGGCGAAAGCTTGTTCTACCCCCTGGAAATTCTTAGCGATTGATTCTAGTTCCTCCATCCGTTTGATGTAACGCTCGAGAGATTCCCTGCGGGCGCCAGGGCGAGACGCGCTGCAGGCGTCTGCAGTCGCGACCAATAGGGTGTATGGGTATTCCGTTGTTAACAGATCATGGTGCCCAAGCGCCGCATGGACGACATGCTCGTTTTCACCGCTTCTCTTGAGGAGATCGGCACCGATCTTGGGATGGCCTCCCTCGAGTTCATGATCGGCGGCTTTTCCGATATCGTGGAGTAATCCACATCGCCTCGCGAGATTGGCATTAAGTCCCATCATCTCTGCCATGAGACCGGACAGGAACGCTACTTCCACGCTGTGCCGGAGTACATTTTGGGAGTAGCTGGTTCGGAAATGCAGCCTACCCAACATGTCAATCACTCGTTCGTGAAGTCCTTGAATATTGACTTCCTGTGCCGCTTCCTCACCCTTTCTGCGGATAAACGTCTCCATTTCCTTTTCCGTGGCAGCGATCACTTCCTCGATGCGTGTTGGGTGGATACGTCCATCGGTAACGAGCTTTGCCATCGACTGCCGAGCGATCTCGCGCCGCACGGGGTCAAATCCACTGACAATGACTACACCTGGCGTATCATCGATGATCAAATCGCATCCCGAGGATTTCTCAAAAGCGCGAATATTGCGTCCCTCACGACCGATAATACGTCCCTTCATGTCATCGTTGGGAATATCGATGGTCGATGTGGTGCTTTCCGCGGTTTGGGAGGACGCGTAGCGCTGCATCGCCGTCAACAAGATATCTTGAGCTTTTTGCTGCGTGATCTCGGTGACTTTCTTCTCGTGCTTGAGAATGACCGTCCCTAGTTCCCCTTGAAGCTCTTTTTCGAGCAATCCCATCAACTGCGTTTTTGCTTCTTCCTTCGACAATCCCGTCACGCGTTGAAGATCGCTTTGCGCTTGGCTGATGAGCTTGTTGTACTGATCCCCTTTCTTGCTCGCATCGTCGAGTTTTTCCGCGAGTTTCCGCTGGGTGTTCTCGACTAGCTTTTCCTGTTTCTTCAAATCATCATTCGCCTGCTTGATCGAACTCTCTTTTTGCAAGATTTGAGTTTCTCGGGAACGGAGTTCTTCTCGCTGCTGTTTCATTTCGCTATCGAACTGCGATTGCAACTGCAGTAGCTTTTCTTTTTTCTCGAGCTCCCCTTTTTTGATCAAATTCTCCGACTCGACTTTGGCTTGCTCCATCAACCGAGCGGCTTGGTTCTTTGCATCGGTACCCATCAAGCGATTGACTACCCACATCAGGATGGAGCCGAGAACCAAGCCTACACTCGCGGGGATAAGCCAATTCAAAGCAGTACCGCTAGAACTTTCGGATTGAGCCAATAGCAGGGGGTTGCACGACATCCCTAAGGCATTGAGCCAAGCGTTAGAGAGTGCACCAGATATCAATGAGTTGAGCACGCGAAAAGATCTTTCTTGGTATTCAACGCAATCGTTACGCCTCAGGAAGCGGATTCGCCCTGATTCCTACCAAGTGACGCGGTGCTTAATGCCATCGACTGCGAATTATGCTCCGGAATCATGTGGATCGCGAGGTGCGATCAACAATCCTGAAGGACCAGGTGATCCCGAGTGAGAGCCTAAGTGCAAATGGGGAACATCAAGTCGATCTCGCAGGTGCCGTTCGTACTCCGCAGAGGATAGATTCGATGAAGGAGACTCTCCATTCTCTTCTCTATCAGCAGGTTCCTCGCGCGACGCGAGAAAGAACCGAGGTTGCTCTACAGGAGTTGCATGCGGACCAAATGCCAACCAACCGATCCAGGCAAGGACCGCTAGGGCAATCAGTAGTGCAGGCACCAAAAGAATCATGCGACAGCAATCTAGGAATTGGGGACCGAGCCGGTTTGCGCGGTTACGCTTCCACGGGGAAAACGAATGCGGTTAAGTTCTCGATTTTTCCAAAACTATCCGTCGGGGCCCGCAGCACAAGAAACAGAGAACCCCCTCTTCTCGTCCAACGATCCCGACAACGCTGTAATCTTAGCACATGCCGCCGAACCCTGAAACAACAGGATTCGGATTCACAGAACCCGTTGCCCGTTCACCTCGAAATGCTACGATCCGGGGATGAACCCGTCCCCCAGTAATTTTCCGCTTGATCCCCTTGTCGAAATCCTGCGCCGACAGTTCCACTTGGACCAATTCCGAAGTTTTCAGCGGCAAGTCATCGACCGTTCGATCGCTGGTGGGCACTCGCTGGTAATCATGCCCACGGGGGGTGGAAAATCTCTTTGCTTCCAAGTTCCTGCTGTCTATTTTTCACAGGAACCTCAACCGGCCATCGCTCGCGAGCAGAATTGGGTTATGTCTCAAGAATCGGCGGGAGCAACTCCGCGCGAGCCCCTGCAAGGAGTCTCCACTCGAAAGCCTTTGACGGTGGTTTTATCGCCATTGGTTGCCTTGATGAAGGATCAAGTCGACGCGTTGCAGGCTCGTGGTTTGGCTGCAACCACTGTTAATTCATCGGTATCGCGAGAGGATCGGGAACGCCGATACCAAGGGATTGCTGACGGGAAATACAGCTTGCTGTACGTAACCCCGGAACGCTTTCGCAAAGAAGCATTTTTGGCTGCAATAAAAAAACGTCACGTCCCCCTTCTAGCGATCGATGAAGCCCATTGCATCAGCGAGTGGGGACACGACTTTCGTCCGGACTATTCCAGAGTTGCCGAAATCCGCGAAACACTTGGAAACCCAACCACGATCGCTCTCACGGCAACCGCGACTGCCGATGTCCAAAAAGATATCCTACGACAGCTGAATCTACGTCGATTTGGAAACGGACTCGATGCATGCCGAATCTTCCACGCCGGGATCGAGCGACCGAACCTGCAGTTGCATGTCGAGGAAGTCTGGGGGGACGAAGACAAACTCTCAAAAGTGTTCGAAATCCTAAAACGATGGCCCAAACAATCGGGCATTGTCTACTTCACGTTGATCCGCTCGTTGGATGCGATGAGCGAACAACTTCGGCGGGCCGGAATCGAGCATGTTTGCTATCACGGCGATCTGACACGAGCTCGACGCACCATCGTGCAAGACCAGTTCATGTCAGGCCACAGCCCTTTGGTACTCGCAACCAATGCGTTTGGAATGGGGATCGACAAGGAGGACATTCGATTCGTCGTGCATGCGGAGGTCCCTGGTTCGATGGAATCCTACTACCAAGAGATCGGTCGCGCAGGACGCGACGGATTCGATTCTGAATGCTGCTTGCTCTACGACCAAAACGACTTGACCACACAAATGCAATTTGTCGTCTGGAGCAATCCTGACGCCGAGTACTACCAGACTCTTTACGACCTGTTGGTTCGAGAGCGCGAGTCGATTCAAGCGTTTGGACTTGAATGGCTGCGTGGTCGGATCAGCAACCCGAAAGCTGGAGACCGACGCTTAGAGACCGCCCTCGCGATGCTAGAGCGATCCGAAGCGATCTCCACCGCGACCAATGAAGAGACAATGAAGGTCACCGGCCCTCTGCCGGCAAGTCTCGCCGATCCAAAATTGAGGAAGGCCAAGTTGCTCCGGGATCAGAAAAGCCTGTTGGCTATCGTGGAGTATTCTAAATCCAACGACTACCGCCAATACATCGAGAATTACTTCCAACTCGCGGAGTCCGATGCGAGTTGACCCAAGGCTACCGCTTGGAGCAGACGGCTTTGTCGCAACGACGGCTCCATTCAAACACAGCCATGGAATCACTAGCAGTCAAAGGCGAGGTCATCTTCGATGTCTACATCGATTCCCAGCCGCGACCGCAATTGGACAAAACTGCGAGCGAACGAATCACTGCTGCTGTGGACATGCTCGGCTTCAGTGATGAATCGCATGTTCTCATCAGGATACACGTCATGCTTGATCAAAATACGCTCGAAATTCTCCAGTGGAGATCCATAGCAGATCAGCATTTTATGCTCGTCAAATTGGATTTCTTGCTGCTTTTTTGGGTTCAATACGGCGATACCGGTACATCCATCATTCAGTAGCATCTCCTCGAAGTCGTAGAGAACGCTCTTCAGAACAGGTAAATCGATATGCTCTCGATAGAGGTCCTCATGTTCACCCGAGTCCCCATGATGGCTCGTTTCCAAGACGACATCGACGGTTCCTCCCAGGCGATCCAAAAGCTCGACGAACAAGTCAAAGAGACGTTCTCGAGAAGCCGAGGCCATGATCACAGGAATCTTGGTGTTCGTTTTGGGATCCGTATAGGCATCGTGGCGGAAACCTTGGCGAGGGACCACTTGCAAATCGAAGGATGGTCGGACCGCTTCGGTCAAATCGAAGGCGCCGTAACGGAATCGCTCCATGTGGGCCTCAAGCTCATCGCTGGTGAGCGACTCAAAGCTCGATGTAGGATTGGAACGCTGTCCGGCTTCGTTGCTCGGGGCGGTATTGGATCGGTATCCGGGAACTAGACCCATGGAACTCGCTCGTCTCAATAGGTAATACGAGTAAACAATGAAACAACCAACGCTGGGAGAAACCGTATTCGGATTCACCCCCGCTGTCGGGAACAACCAAAGTTAGGTCACAACCCCGAAAAGCAACCTGTTTCGTTATCGTTTTCCTGGCTTTTCCCCCCGTTACATTCGTTACAATCGATCCGTCAACCGTTTCCTACGCCAACTAAGCCAACCTCGAGCAGGGATCGATTCCTACCCCGATCAGATCCGGTTAGGCTGGAGGGGTCGGGCGAGTGTCCGCGTTTCTTTCCGAACCAATCTCCTAGTCCCCGAATCTCTCAATGCTCTCTCGTTTCCCGCTGAGCTCAATTCGCCGAATCTCGGTTTCACGCCCAACAAGCAGTGCGCCGATATTTGCTCGTACTGGCTTACTCATTCTCGCAATGCATCTCTCGATGCACTCCGGCTGCGATCAAAGGCAGAGCAATGACCATGCGGTTGCCAAAGCCAGCATGCTGCGCGAAATCGGTCTTCCGACAGAGGATTCCGTCGCACAGAATAATAGTGACAACCGCCGCGCCCCCCCCAATAACACCAATAGCTCAACGAGCACCAACAGCGCCAGTACCACGAACAGCGCCAGTAACAGCAGCAACTCGGGAGCGGAATCCCTCCCGTCCGAAGGTACCACGATTCCTAAAACGGATGAAACTAGTACCGATCGAGCAACCGAACCGACGACCCGTATCGAAGTAAATCGAACTAAACCCAAGTCAGATGCGCGCGAGCAACCGTGGCTTCCCAGCGATCGGATACCGCGTATGCAATGGGAGATTCAGTACGAAGGCAATCAACCCGTCGGATATATTCGCCGGTCGGTCGAACTGTCGCGGGTATCGGATCCCGCGCAGAACTCTAAAGAAAGCACACTGCGAATCGAAGCGGAAAGCCGTGTCTTCATCACTCGCAAGGGCCAGACCATCGAGCAGCGAACCCAGGTCATCTCGATCGAGCGTCCCAACGGTGAACTTCTCAGGCTCGAGGGATCCTTACAAAATGGGACCAACAAGACTCGCTTTCAAGGCTCCATTCGAGACGGAAATTTGCGATTTGAATCGATAGGCGATGGGCAGCCTGTCAGCGTCACCATACCGTGGACGGAGAAAGATCGTGGACCATTCGCGATTGAACAATCCTTGATGCGATCGCCGCTCACGGAAAAAGAGATTCGGGAAGTGCGCTATTTTGATCCGATCCAAATACGAATGGTCGATGCAAGGCTTGAAGCGCTCGAGTTCCTCGAAACCCCGATTTACGACGGCACCACCGAACGACTCCTCGAAATCCAAAGCACTTCGCGTATCGAAGATACGGAACGACGAGCCATCCTCTGGGTCGACGCTTCTGGAGAATCGCACAAATCGTATTTACCTGGAATCGATTACCGATCGTTTCGTTGCGACTCGAAAACAGCTCGATTGCGAGCCGCGCAAGCGGAAATCGAAGGATTGACCATCAAAGATGTTCCCATGTTCGGTGATACTCCGCAGATCCATACATCCACGCAAGCAACCTATCGCGTAGAACTGCGGTCCATCGATTCCAAATTGTCATTGAGCAATCGAACCAACCAAGCCATACGAGTGATCAATCCGAGAACTGCCGAAGTCACAGTCTATGGCTCATCGGAGGTCGCATCGATATCCGACGAATCGACCTCACCCTTTGAGTCTGAACCAAATGCGGACCCTTCTAGTTTGCGTCCGTCCCCCATCATATCCTCGAGCAACCCCCAAATTCTCTTGTTGGGGCGATTGCTGCTCGAGGCGCAGGGACTGAGTATGAGCGATTCCAAGTCCGCAAAAGCGGTCGCCATACGCGATGGAATCGCAAAACGATTGCCAGTGATACCGTTTGACAGATCGATCCGTCTCGCGGAAAAAGTCCTTGTCGCAGGAAAAGGGCACTGTGTCGACCACAGCGTCGTCTTGGCGGCGACACTGCGAGCTAGCCAAATCCCTGCTCGCATCGCCATTGGATTCCTCGCCAACCAATCCGCAGCCAGGCCGATGATGGCTTTCCATGCATGGGTCGAATACCACGACGGTGAGCATTGGATACCGATTGACTCCTCGCGAGAATCCTCGGAATTCATGCCCGACCGGCTCAAATTCACCGAAGTAGCATTCGACTCACTCAATCCGTACGATGATCTTTTGCCGACCCTACGCCTCGCATCCAATCTTGAAGTCTCCGTCGTGCAAGCATCGACAAAACCGTAAGAAGCAAATTGCCAACGATTGAGCAATCCACATTTTCCAACCCCCGTTTAAATCAATGTTGTATCACTGAGTGATGTCCCACCAGGGAAATGGATGAACTGTGGAAACGCCAACAGAAACCTCGGACCGCGTTCACCAAACGCCCTTAGACCGCCGATGGGTTTGGTCGATACTCATCCTCGCATTCCTGATCCGAATCTCTGCTGCGTGGATCTGGCAGTTGCAATTGGATCGAGATCAACAATGGTTTCGATTCGGCGATAGCTACTCGTATTGGACCATGGCAAGCAGGATCTCCGCGGGTGAACCGTTTCAGTACGGAAGCTCCGAATCCAAAATTTTTCGAGCACCCCTCTACCCACTCGTCCTAGCCCCGTTCACGCTCCTCAGCAACGGACAATTGAATTGGTCTTCAGTGATGGCCGCGAGGTTCTTTGGCTGCTTTCTAGGAATGTCGACGGTTTGGCTAATCATTCGTTGGACGTACGCGCTCGCAGGGAACGCAAAAGCTCTTATGGCAGGATTGCTCGCCACCATTTACCCAGGCGCGATCGGCATGAGCATCTTTATCCTCAGTGAAAGCATCTCAACACCCCTCATCGTCCTCGCGTGCATGCTTCTATGGTTCGCATCATCGAAAAATTCGTCACCTATCTCCAGTTTCCGTAACGGTTCCAAACGACGCTGGCTGCTCTTCGTCACATCGGGCGCAGCTCTCGGACTGGCATGCCTGGCTCGCCCCAGTTGGAGTCTCTGGCCAATTGCAGCGATGGCTTGCACCTTGATCGCCTCGTGGCGCGATGCCCGCCGGACCATTTCGTGCCATACGACGTCGAATCGCAGTGTCGATGCCAACGAAGCCACGGCCAGCCGTATACGCCCCGATGCCCTGCGAGTAACGCAAAACAACTGGATCGTCGGAGCTTCTTTTTTTGTTTCTGGCGCACTGCTGATCATGTCCCCATGGTGGGTGCGAAACTTTTGGATCACTGGGAAATGGGTACCCACCACCTTACAGGTTGGGGCCAGCCTCTACGACGGATGGCATCCCGGCGCAAGCGGTAGCAGCGACGAAAACATGGATTTCGTGGTCCCCTTCATCCGCGAGCAGCAGGCAGAAGATGAAATGCTTGCAAACCAAGGTATCCCGTTGGAGTCGACGCTTGAGTGGCGGATCGATCGTCGCTTGAGGAATGCTGCTATTAATTGGGCGATCGAAAATCCATCTGACGTTGTTCGGCTCGGATTGGTAAAGTTGCGGAAAACCTGGACACCATTCCCGGTCGCACGAGAGATATCGAATCCCGCGGTCCGTTGGTCCGAAGCCATCGGATACATCGTGATCGCGTTGGGTGGGCTATGGGGCGCCTGGAGGTTGCGGCGAGTGGACGGAGCTTGGCTTCCGTTGGCATCGTGCCTTTACCTGGCAATCCTACACGCAGTCTTCATTGGCTCGGTCCGATATCGGCAACCTGGAGTTGTTCTACTTTGCCCGCTATCGGGTGTCGGATGCGTATGCACTCTGAAATGGATTTTCGAGAAGGTCTATGGAACGGACTCCAACCAAGCAGCACGAAGCGACAGTCGCGCCGAACAAGCGCCGCGATAATGTCTTCGAGTCTCGACTTGTTTGGTTGTTATTGCTCGCGATCGCTGGTTTGTGGGGCTATTATTTCTTATTAGGCCGCGTCGATCACAAACTGACCAGTGAGATCATCCGACGATTGCGTCAGGAGTTTCCTCATCATTACGTATCGGTCGATAGGGCACGACTGATCGCAGGTCAGTCGATCACGGTGGATGGATTGCGTATTGCAAAAACAACGGACCAAGGACTTCGGGATGTGGTTCGAATTGGACGTATCGTTTGCAATGGCCCCTTGGAGTTAGTGGGATTAGCGCAAGGTCAATTGCCGATCGAATCGGTGACCGTTGACAGCGTAGAGCTCTGCATTTGGCCTCTTTCGTCTGGTCGTTGGAGTGTACAGGAGTTTTCTACGGGCAAGCCCTTTCCCGTGAGATTCCCTCAAATCCAAATTCGATCTGGACTGGTGCGGATCGGCCATGAGACAGGGGGTGCTGATCGAGAGATTATTTGTCACGATTTCCGAGCGCATGCTTCATTGGTAACCCCGAATGTCGCCGCAGGCGAGGCTCAGGAGATTCTCATCCAAGGCAGCCTCGCCAGCAGTTACTTTGCTCACGCCAACGTAGAAGCTCGATTGTCCTTGGATAAATCCTCTTGGAATGCGAGAGGCACCGTTTCAAAGCTCGAATATTCCAGCCGTTTGCTCCATCAACTTCCGCTGGTGCTCCAGGAAACTTTGGTACAGACGAAGGGATTTACCGGAGAAGTCGACTTAGCGTTCGGGGTTTCAGAGCAGAACAAAGAAATTCGATTTGAATCTCAAGCCCATTTGACCAACGGGCGTTTGCTCCATCCGATGGTTCCTTATCCTCTCGATAATATCTCTGGGGATATCTTTTGCCGGAACCGACTTCTACAGCTACGAAATTTCAATGCAAGCTCGGGAGATGCGGCAGTACGCTTAGAATGCGATATGAATGGATTCGGTTCGGGGGCACCGTTGGCTGCGACTGCAACGATTCAAAACCTGGCTCTCGATGACCGTCTCTACCAAGCACTCCCTGCAGCATTGCAAGAGCATTGGAAACGCATGGGAGTCCAAGGAACAGTCGATGCATCCGCTGCAATCCAATTTGATGGTCAAAAGTGGAATCCACGAGTGCTGGTCCGAGCTCGAAACGCCGGAATACACGCCGACTTTTTTCCCTATCCTGTCACGGGCATCCAAGGCGATTTCCTGTATGAGAATGGGCGCATCCATGCTCCTGAACTTACCGCGGTCGCTGGCGAACAGCGGCTCAGCGGTTCGATGACTTTGCAGAAGGCAGAGCCTCGCTGGCTGATGGACTTGATCCTCGCGGCCGATGGTCCGATCGCGATCGATGAAACTCTAATACGCGCGCTCTCCCCAAGAAATTCGGCCCAAAGTGGCTTCCAACGATTTGTACATTCGTTGCATCCAACAGGTACGGTCTTATTACGACGCGGTCGTTTTATCCGTTCTGCCGAGAATCCCGAAGTGATTTCCAAATCACTCGAATTGACTTTTTCTGAATGCTCAATCCGATATGACGGTTTCCGGTATCCGATTGTCGATGTCCACGGCCAAGCAACCTTGGATAACGATCGTTTGGTGCTACGAGAATTCGTCGGACGCAACGACAGCGCGCGAATTCGTGGTGAGGGATTCGGATTATGCCGTGACTCGAGCCTTGAATCGATCGATTTAATTTTCCACGCGAACAACGTATCGCTGGACGAGGAACTCCATCAAGCGCTGCCGCCTAGCGCAAAGAATCTATGGGAGCAATTGCAACCCAGTGGAACAATCGACCAAATCTACGTTCAAATCAAACGAAATCACATTCATGATCCGCTCGATTTACGTGTGGAAATGACCGAGGTTAAGGGAACCGAAGGGCTTTCAGGGCGGGGCATGTCGCTGCGTCCTTTATCGTTTCCGTACGCGATCAATGATTTAGAATGCTCGGTCATCTATCGCCCAGGTCGCATCGACATTCGCTCCCTTTCCGGTGTGCATGACGCGAGCCGTATCCACGCCGAGGGCCAAATTCGACTTCACAGCGACGGCGCGTGGGATGGTCAAATCACTTGGCTTCCGCCGTCGCGTTTATTAATGGATCCGGTGCTTCAGTCTTGCATGCCACCGATGCTAAGAGATCCACTGACGCGTTTGGCTTTTCGCGGTCCAATTTCCCTGAACGGAACGACGCGAATCGCCTCTCCGGACGCACAGCAACAATCTCTTGTGCGAAGTTGGATGCTGAATCTCGACCTTGAAGACGCATCGTTCGGAGGCAATCTTGTAGCGGGCATCCGGGGCTCGATGACCATCAACGGTGAGAATACCATCGAGGGTCCAGTCGCATTCGGATCGATGATGATCGATGCGATGGCTGTCAAAAACGTTGCCGTAACGGGACTAGAAGGACCGTTTGTTCTCGACCGCAATGAATTGCTGTTCGGACGGGATGCGGCTTCATGGCAACTGAAGAATAACGCCAAAGTTCGAAATCCAACGTCGGTCGGTAGCCTGACACCAGACTCCAACGTGGCGCAGGCTAGCTTCCGATCCAAGCTGCGAGATGCACTACCAGAAAGGGACCCGCAGGTCGCTCCGTGGCTATCCAAGCCATCTCGAGCATCGAACGAAGTGCCCACCCTCGATATACGAGACAGTGATTTGCGGGCCCGCACTTTGAGTGGAACCCTCTTCATGAGCGGCGTCGAACCACTCAATGGCGATCGTGCAAGGTATCGCCTCCGGTTGGTCGATGCCGATTTTCGTGGCTTGCTAGTGGATCTCGGCGAAACGCATACGACGGTATCAGGCTCACTGTCCGTCCAATGCGATTTGTTCGGGTCCCTCACCCATACCGTTTCCCTCGAAGGATCTGGTAACGCATGGTTACGAGGAGCCAACCTGTACGAACTCCCAGTAATGATCAAACTGCTGCGCGCGCTTTCCGTGCAACCCGATCAAGGTGCCTTCGATTCAGCGGATGTTGCATTTTCGATCGACGGCGACCAAATCCCAATTCACAAGCTAGAGTTGGACGGGGATTTGGTGTCGATGCGAGGATCCGGCTGGGTCAATCTGCGCCGTGAACTGTCGCTGGACATGTACGCCAATGTCGGCCGTCGCAGTATCGTCGGGGCAATGATGCGCCCCATCACACAAAACAGAGGTGCTAATCTGATGCGGATCGAAGTGAGTGGAACCACCAGCGATCCTCAGATTCGGCACACGATGGCTTTGATGAACTCACTCGAACAAGTCCTTCCGGAATCCCCGTGACACTTAGAAATTAAATATGCTTTAATCGGACAGGAGTCTCGCGATGCAGATATCTTCTATTCCCAACGGCGCATGGACCAACCCAGCTGCATCGGCTCAGCAAGCATCTAACGAGACTCGTTCGCACTCCGCGATGACGACTCCCGCATCAAACGCCAGTCCAGCCCAAATCGATGGGCTTGAAAAATCGAATGAAACAACGGACCGCGATGCCAATGAACAGTACAATGGTTCGCCATCAGACCGACGCAGGGAATCGAAAGAACCAGAGTCGAGCGACGAACGTGAATCCCTGCTCAGTCTCCCGGCGTGCAATGACGCCGATTCCTTGGGATTGGATTTGATGGGCTAGATCTCTGGGGTTCCCTTCAAGGTTTCGCCTTCCTGACCGATTCCAGTGCCTGATCGTTTTCCCCGAACCGATCGCCCGCCCTAATCGCCCGCTGCGGTCGCACTATCTTTGCGAAAACTGCGTGGGACCCCATCATTCCCCTGCGGAGTATTGCAAAGGGCTTGCGATTCTTCCTTCAGGCAGGGAAACTGTCCCCTTCGTACCGCCAAAACCCGCGATTTCTATTACCCATGAGCGACCCTCGCGTGCCTGAACAGAACCCACGAAAAGCCGAACTCGCGTTCATTATGATCGCCGTCCTGCTTGATGTGCTCTCCTTGGGTGTCGTGATTCCGA
>VGZN01000060.1 GCA_016872635.1 Planctomycetota bacterium
GCCGCCGGTGACAAAAATGTGTTTTGTCATGGATTCCTTCGCTAATCACAGTCGCACAAGAGTCTTTTCCCGCCACTGTTCGACCATCTTAACGTCGACATTCAAGGATGACAAACAGAAGAAAAAATCGGGGTATGGAAAAATCGCCGCGAGGGAAAAATCGAGGAGAATTTCGGGTGAGCTTGCAAGGGAGGTCGATTGCCATTAGCCTACAGTGGCCACGGCCATCGAAAACAGTTTGATCGACCCGAAATCATGTGGCTTTTCACGCACGGTTCTACCTCCAAGGCACCCGATCCATGCCGACCGCTCTTCCGAATTCATATCCTTCGAACTCGAATATTCCGAATCGGCCAACGAACGGCAACTCAGGAACTAGCAACACCGAACACGGTAGCAACGGCATCGTCCAAGTAGTCCGTTCGCGGGTGTGGTCGTTCGTGCTGCTTTACGCAGCGGTTTCGCTCTTGCTGCGATTCGCGCCCCTGCCGGAGAACTTTGCGACGTTTGGAGCACTGGCCTACTTTTGCGGGATGATGTTGACGGGACCGGCACGTTGGATTGTCCCAGCCGTAGCGTTGTTCGCTGCGGATTGCATCGGGCACTTTCTCAATATCCCTGGTATGGGCTTTTATCACCTACCAACCATGGTGTTAAACTACGCGGGTATGGCGGCTTTCGGTATGGTGGGCGTCATCACAAGTTGGCTTTGGAAACGTCAGAAGGTTTCTAGTCAATTGGCACTCGCGACGTTGCCTGCAAGCGTCATCGTTGGCTCAGCTTTGTTCTTCATCATTAGCAACTTTGGTGCATGGCTTGACCCTCGCATGGGTTATGACTCGACGCTGAGCGGATTGATGAACTGCTATTGGATGGGGTTGCCCTTTTGGCGATCGTCGCTCTCGAGCGACTTGGTGTTCGGTGCAGGGTTCGTGATGTTCGCTTGGGCGATCTCCAATCGCTTGGCAACGCGAGTTCAGACTCGCTAGGCCGAAAGAACGTGTGCCAAGCGTTTGCCTAGAATGAGGAATTACCTGGCGAGCTTGGGAAGGACGGTGTCTCTAGATCTCGTTCAGATGAAGGTCACGTCAGGACCGGGCAAACATCGAACCACGATCTGCCTTGTTGCTCCATCCATTCGCTGCATTGCGTGGGCCCCCAAACTCCAGACTCGTAGGAATACAGCGTTGGTGCTGCGGGGCTTTTCCATGCGGAAATAATCGGATCGATAATTCGCCAAGCCTGTTCGACTTCGTCACTTCGGGCGAAAAGCCCTGGATCCCCCGCCATCGCATCGAGCAGCAACCGTTGGTAGGCATCTGGAAGTTCTTTGCCACTGGAATCAAAGCGAAAATCGAGTTCGCTCAGTCGTAGCCGCATGTCTGAGTCAGGGACTTTGGATTGGAAAAAGAGCTGGACTCCTTCTGCAGGTTGGATCTGAATTACCAGTCGATTTGCCTCGGGGCGATACGATTTTTGATCGCCGAAAAGCATGTGTGGGGGTTCACGGAACTGGATTACGATTTGGCTGGAGCGGCAACTCATCCCTTTTCCACTGCGCAGGTAGAACGGGACGCCGCGCCATCTCCAGTTATCGATGTAGAGTTTGAGTGCTGCAAACGTCTCGGTTTGGCTGCCTTCGGGAACCCCTTCCTCTCGGGCGTAACCTGAATACTGCCCACGGATACCGAACTCAGAGAAATCGCTCCCACGGTAAGGTCTGACTGCCTGGAGAACTTTCACTTTCTCATCGCGTACAAACTCACCCGTGTATCGAACCGGGGCTTCCATCGCGGTAACCATCATCAGTTGAAAGATGTGGTTTTGAAACATATCCCGTAAAACGCCTGATTTGTCGTAGTAGTCGCCTCGACGCCCAACCGTGACCTCTTCGGCCACAGTGATTTGGACGTGGTCGACGTAGTTTCTATTCCAAAGTGGCTCGAAAATAGTATTGCCGAAACGAAGGACCAAAATGTTTTGGACAGTTTCCTTTCCCAAGTAATGATCGATGCGGTATATCTGATCTTCGCGAAACGTTTGATGGATCGATGCATTGAGAGCTTGGGCACTGGCGAGGTCGGTGCCGAATGGCTTTTCGATCACCACCCGTCGATGGCCATGAGTGTCGATATTTAGTCCGGCTTTGCCCAGTTGTTCGACCGCTGTCGCGTAGAGCTGGGGCATGGTGGAAAGGTAATAGGTTCGGTCGGTGGTTTTCGACTTTTCGATTTCCGTCAAAAACGCACTTAACTTGTGAAAGTCTTCCTCGTTCCCGACGTCGCCAGGATGATAGTAAATCTCGCTGGAGAACGTATTCCAGAATTCACTGTCGAACTCCCCTTTGACGTATTTTGCCGTGGATTCCGTCAGCTGGTTCCGCCATTCTTCGGATGAAAACGGGCTGCGTGAGACCCCGACGATACGAGTGGGTTTCGGCAACCTTCCGCGTTGAAATTGGCGGTATAGTGCGGGAATCAGTTTGCGACTGGTTAAATCCCCTGACGCACCGAAAATCACCATGGTGTGTGGCATTGTTGTTCTATCCATTCTTCGTCAGAATCCTTGAGTGCGTTCGGTGGCGAAGCCAGTGCCACCGTTGGCTCATTGGCTAGACTTGCTCGGTGTCTCAGGCAGTGTGCTTTTGACAGTGGGTTTGTTGGAGTCACGATCATTGTGGCCGACATATGGCGGTCGCACAACTCAGGTCAGTAATTTGCAGGTTGAATGACTTCTCAGGCACCGAAGTACTCTTAGGGGGTACTTTTTTTAGGTTGCTTTTTAAGGTTACTTTTTGAGGAACCACGATGGAACCATGTTTGTTTCTGGTCAGGCATGCGCAATCGGCGAATAACGCTCAAGACGAACGGTACCGAATCCCAGACCCGACGATCACAAAACTTGGTCACACACAATCCGAGCGGTTGGCGGACGCCCTCGCGAACTTGCGACTGACGATTTTGGTAACGAGTCCTTTCCTTCGTTCCATCGAGACGACACGCTGGGCGGCTCAGCGAACCGGTTTGGTGCCTTACATCCAACGAGACATTTTTGAGCAGGGTGGGTGCTATCGAGGATACGCACCAGGGGAGCGAACTCCGGAAAAAGGAATGGGGCGATCAGAATTGCAATCGCTTTGTCCCGGTTGGCAGATCGATCCTTCCATCGCCGACTCAGGTTGGAATCAACTCGATCGCTACGAGGGACGCGAGGAGGCCCGCTCGAGAGCGAAGGGAGTGGTTCGTTGGTTTGAATCGACCGATTGGTGCCGGCGGGACCGCGTCGCCATGGTGATCCATGCCGACTTCAAAATGAGATTGCTGGAGGCGATGCTCGAGCGTGAAGATTTAGAATCGCGATTGGGGGAGGTCGTCAATACATCGATTACGTGTCTCTCGCGATCTGGAACTGGCTGGAAACTCGATTTTTGGAACTCGCACCAGCACTTGAGCCCAGACTTGATCACCACTTAACGCGCGTGGATCACCGGGCACCGTGCGAGACCGAAATTCCACGATTGCTGCATCGGTCGTTGGAACAGTACTCGTTAGGCAGTCCCGTTTTTTTAGGTAAAGCGAAAGGCATCACGTAGCAGTTTCAAGCTCTTAGCAATGGCGGTTCGATAATCTTCCTTGCCTTCGAACTCCAGCGAGATCCAGCCTCGGTAGTTGTGCTTTCGGAGCATGGTTGCGATCCGCTGGTAGTCCAAATCGAGCTCGTACCACTCGCCTCCGCCATAGTAGGTTTTGGCTTGGACCAACGCTGCCCTCGGCGCTAGTTTCTCAAGCTTCTCGTAGGGGTTTTCCAAAAAGTTTCCTGTATCCAAGGTGACTTGGAGCCACGGTGAATCGACCGCGTCGACGATTCGAAGCACTCCTTCTGGGGTCAGTCCTAGTCCCCAGTGGTTCTCAAGACCGAGGACAACGCCACATTTTTCGGCGGTTGGCAGGCAACGTTCGAGGGCATCGATCACCCAGGGAAACCCATCTTCTTCGGTGTAACCTGGGAGGGGTGGTTCGATTCCGCGATTGGCCATGAGTTCATCGAAGTTCTTGCTGGTTCCCCAGCGTCCTGTGTTGACACGCATCGTCGGTATACCGAGCTTGTAGCAAATTTCGATTTGCCCGATCGTGAGTTCGATGTTCATCCGGCGAACCTCGGGATCCGGCGAAACGAAGCCCTGATGGGTGGACATGCCGTAGAGAGGTAGCCCAGCCAGCAACGCGCGGCGTTTGATGGCTTGGCAGGCAGCGTTGCTGAGCATTTCGGTTTGCGAGATTTGGTAAAGCAGGATCTCAACGCCATCGAATCCAGATTCGCTTGCAAAATCGATGCACTTGCTTACGTCCTTAAACTCATCGTTCTTAAATCGCCAGAGGGAATACGTAGAGATCCCGATAGGTGGCGAGACTCGGGCGCCCGATTTTGCGTCGGTTTGTGGAGTGAGGGCCAAGGCGCCAGGTTCGGAAAGTGTCGCTGCGCCCTGGACCGAAACGATAGCAGCGGAGGAAGCGAGCCATTGATGGAATTTTCTTCGGTGCATGATGTTATCTGACGTTTGACTGGGGGATCTTGGGATGATTTGGGGGCGTTTTCCCGAGGATGGGAGCGCTCGGGATTTTGGGGGTACGAGGGTAAGATTTCTAGGATAGTTCGAGGAAATTCCTTAGGAGCTGCAAACCGTTGCTTTGACTTTTTTCGGGGTGGAATTGGGTCGCATAGACATTGTCGCGACGGATGGCGGCGCAGAAGGGGTGACCATAATCACTTTCCAGCCAAACGTCCTCAGCGTTCTTGGGTGCCGCATAATAGCTGTGGACAAAATAGAAATAAGGGTCGGCTGGAATTTCGGAAAGAAGTGGGCCGTCCGCGTGGGTTGAACGGACTTGGTTCCATCCCATGTGCGGGACCTTCAGGTGATTTTGGGAATCCGTCGCCGACGACGGAAACCGTACGACCTCGCCTGGAATAATCCCAAGCCCCCGATGCTCACCACCTTCAAAGCTGATATCGAACAGCATTTGAAGTCCCAAGCAAATTCCGAGAAACGGTTTGCCGCTTTCGGTCCAGTCTCGAACCAGGGGGACTAAGTGCCTTCTTTCAAGCTCGGCGATTGCGTCGCGAAACGCACCTACGCCGGGTAGGATCAAGTGGGACACTCGAGAAAACGCTTCTGGATCACCACTGACCACAGGCTCACCCCCCACGCGTTCGATAGCTTTCTCAACGCTGCGTAGGTTTCCCATTTGGTAATCGATGATCCCAACGATTGGTTTCATGAATTTCAATTTGACTTCTGTGGTGAAACGTGAAAAAATCAGAATGGTTACAGGGTGTCTCGATACGAGACGCTGCGCGTTTGACAAATTGACAGCGAAATAGGCTAGGGGCAGTACCCCTGGCCCAATTTTGTAACAAGAATTTACCCGGTTTGTAGCGAGGACTTCCAGGGAGGGAACTGAAGTGGATCGAAAAAGATCAGGACTAGTCCCAAAAGCACGACGAATCGCCAAATTCTCTTCAAAAAAATCCGGTGCCAAAAATGTTCGGGGTTCTGGTCCGGAAGTTGCTCTTCACTATTTCGTCGACTTCGAGAAGAAGATGTGAACCAATCGTAGGTTCCCATCGTCGAAATTGAAGATCGATTGACCGAACGAGTCAGTCCTGTTGGATAACCTTGTTTGCTGGTTAAGCAAGCTCATGAGCCAACGGGAACTGAGTGGCATCCAACGCCAAACCAAGTTGGAGGGCTTCAACGACTGGAGCATGTTCCTTTAGGTCATACCATGTGCGGCGGTGAAAACCGCAGGGATCGCTGGGTTGGCATGTTAGGCAGGAAGCGAGGAAAGAATGAATAGCGACTATCGAATTGCACTTATCCGGGAACTACGTGATCAGCAGGTGCGTTTTGCTCCTCGAGCAAAACGTAGTGAACAAGCGGATCGGGCGGAGAAGCTATTGTCGGAATTGGAACCCTCGAAAGAGTATCCATACGACTTTTTGTTCTTCCGGGTCACCGCCGTGAGGCCTGACGCGAGCGGTCCTCGTTTGATCAAAGGGGACGACGCTCTTCACGACCTCCGCTTGTTCGTCGAAGACATCACCGACTCGATGAACCTACGTCTGGAGGAAGCGAAAGAACCTGTTCATACCGTAGAAGATTTGAGCAAGATGTTCAATGTTTCGACGAAGACGATATCGCGTTGGCGAGACCAAGGTCTCGTGTCGCGTCGATTTGTTTCCGAAGGGCGAAAGCGTGTTGGGTTCTTGCACTCGAGCGTGGAACGGTTTGTCAAGTTGAATCGTAGCCGTGTTCAAAGAGGTGAACGGTTTAGCCAAATGACGGATTCCCAACGGGATGACATCATCGATCGCGCACGCCGGATTGCAACTACTGGGGCGAATCTCTCAGAGGTTGCCCGCACGGTTGCCGAGGAAGTGCAACGGAGCGTTGAAACAATCCGTTACACGATCAAGAACTTCGATGCCAAATATCCGAGCATGGCTGTTTTTCCAGAGCAGAAAGAAGTGCTCACCGAAGAAGACAAGCGGGCTATGTACCAGCAGCACATGCGAGGCGTGTCCACCGTCGTTCTCGCCAAGCGTTACAAGCGTGCTCGAGGTAGTATTGTCCGTCTGCTCAATGAGCAACGGGCATCCAAGGTTTTCGAATTGGCCCTGGACTTTATCCCGAATGCCGATTTCGAAAACGATGCAAACGTAGAAACGATCATGGCGGATATGCCAAAGCCGGCCGAAGCCACTCGCAAGGTTCGTGCTCCAAGCGGACTCCCGCCGTACTTGGCATCCTTGTACGAAGTCCCGTTGCTGAACCGCGAACAAGAGTACCATCTGTTCCGAAAGATGAATTACTTGAAGTTCAAAGCTTGCAAGCTTCGAGATCAATTGGATCGTTCCGCTCCATTGGTTAGTTTGATGGATCAAGTCGAAAAGCTCCATGAAGAAGCCCAGTTGGTGAAGAATAAGATTGTTCAATCCAACCTGAGGTTGGTTGTGTCGATCGCCAAGCGACACTCTGGGCCTTCCGACGATTTCTTTGGCTTGATCAGCGATGGAAATATGTCCTTGATTCGCGCGGTCGAAAAATTCGACTACTCGCGTGGATTTAAGTTCAGCACTTACGCGACATGGGCCATCATGAAAAACTTTGCCCGGTCGATTCCCGATGAGTTCAAACATCGCGAGCGATTCCGAACGAGCTCCGATGAGGTCTTCACGACCCATCAAGACCAGCGTGCGGATAACGTGTTGCAGGAAATCCATCAGGAAATGCGGGAGCAGCAACTGGGCAAGATCCTGCACGTGCTCGACGAACGCGAACGGCAAATTATCGTTCGGCGATTTGGACTCGATCGCGATCGAGAAGCTCGAACGCTGAAAGAGGTCGGGGAGGAATTGGGGGTAACGAAAGAACGAATCCGGCAGCTAGAAATGCGGGCGCTGGACAAACTCAGACTCGCTGCCGAACGGGAACACATCGACGAACCGGAATAACCATCGTTGACAAGTCCTCTAAAACACCTGGTCCATTACTCATAAAACCCGTCGGCTCGAGCCGACGGGTTTTTCATGGAGTCAAAAGACATGCGAGGTGCGAGATTCTCGATGTGCAGATAGTGTACTTAGCCGATAGTGGGTGTACTTCAGCGAGTCTCAATGCGATTTGGAAATATTATCCGCTGCATTGCGGAGTTGCTCCACGATCGATCCCCTCGATTCACCTGTTGCGAAGCACGAGAGAATCGGGTAACCGCGTTCGATGGCGGAGCCTATCGGGGGGATGTCCGCATAGCGAACACCAAAATCCAACTCCTGAACGGAGCCCTGCCATCGTTGGTTCCACCACGAATCGAGAAGGCCCTCGTCGAGACGCAGGTCGCACTGCGCATAGATAATGCATTTGCCGATCATGAAGCTTGTGGTTGAACTGCCGAATTCCCTGTTGCGGTGTATGGGAATCGGGGATTCGCCGAGAGATTGAACATGCCATTCCACGAAGTTGTTCAGCGCGTCGATGACTTCTAGGCTGGGGTTCGACATCTGCCCTATGGCATCGAGCAATTCCATGCTAGAAGACCAACGTGGGTTGATCTCCAGCAGTGACAATCGACCGTCGGAAAGGATGAAATCTGCCTGCCAAAGCCCGCGATGCCCTACCTCGCAACGTACGACATTTCCAAATCGATCGAGTTGGTTCAGGACGACTGATGGCAACGCGACAGGACCGATGCTTCCTCGATAACTATAAGGTTCAGGTCCCCAGATATCCTCCTGAGAAAGGCTCAAAACCGCACCGAGTGTGTGATTGCGCACTGCATCGCTGAGGAAGGAAACGCCGATGGGGATTCCGTCCAGTCGGCGTTGCCAGTAGTGCTGTGGTTCATCGTCGTTGGCGGTATGGCTCGAGTGCGATTCAATCCTTAATCCGATACCACCAGCACCATTCGTTCGTTTGCGGAGCCATTGCTCGTCGTTTGATTCTCTCCGCTGGTCTTTCTGTTGGATTCTCGATGGTCGAGAAAATCGTGTTTCGGGAAATCCGATACCCGTGCTAAGGGCCCACGACTGCCAGTTTGCAATGCTACGAAGTTCTCTCAGCATCCAACCCGTGACCCCGCATTGAAGATCATGGGACCTAAGCCGATCGACAAGTTCGGGGCGGTGTTCCATACCGCCTGCGAGAAGCATCGGCGTTTCGTTCCAGCACGGGTCGCGCCACTGATTCTCGGAACCACCCAACGTATCGAGTTGGCCGGTTTGCGCACATTCGATCAAATCGCGATCGGCGAAAAGATCGAATGCATGAGGTTGGTAGCCGGCCTTTGCCGCTCGCTGTGCTGCAGCACGGCAACTGGCCCCGAGGATAACGATGGAATTGTTGGAGTTGCCCGATGTCATATTCCGCTAGCCGCCGCGGGTTTGGAATCCGACGGGCTAGGTGCTTCCTTGTTGGACACCGGGGGGGATGGGCTACGAGCGTCTGGTACATCGATTGTCCAGCAACTCACTTCCTTTTCTAAAGCGACTATCAGTCTTAAGTCTTTCTGGAATGGGACAATCGTTGCGCCCAGAATTCTCGAGTCGAAGGAGACTTGATCGACAATTCGCAAATCCCCCGTGAACAGATGCAAGATACGATTCGGGCCGGTTGCAATCCCGTATAGATTCCCGTCTGCTAACCTTGCGACTCCCAGCAACCTTGATTGCTCAGGGCGAACGGTCAGTGGACGATGAATCATCGGTTGGTAGGCAGGGTTGGAAATCTGGATACCCGTTTCACCGGTAAGCAAACGGGTTAGCGAAATCGTGATCGGTTGGTTGCCATGTTTCCCCCAAAACCACGCTCCGGGTTCTGGGCGGGTGGGAAGCTGGTTTAGGCGAGCTTCGATCGGTTGGTCGTTGAGTGATCCGCTCGCAGCATTTGCTAAGCTGCCGATACGGGTTAAGTGCCCTTTTAGGTTGACGGCATTCCATTCGGCGACTTGGCCGTTGGCATCTAGTCCTGGTGCGATCGAAACTAAGGAGTCATTCAACATCCCATCTTTTCTCTGCTCGCTTTTGGGGTTGATCACTAGTAACCGAGATTGGTCGGTGCTCAATACCAAACTGGATTCCTTAGCGAGCGACGTCCAGACAAAAGCATTTGGAGATTCACCGGTTTGTGTATTGTAGGTGGTCGCAGTAATGGCAGATGGTGTTGTACTTAAAGCGGGAACTGTTGAAGGTAAGGGTGACGGAATAGGGGTGATCCAAAATCGGGGCAAGCCTTCTGGAATGACAGCTACCCAGGAATGGCTCCACGGGTCGATGCTCGTGTGGATTCGCTTCGCACCATCGGCTTGTTCGGATTCAATCGAAGCGATCATATGCCGTCTGCCGAACTCGTCGATGACATGAATTTTGCCCGTGTCGTCGAGGACTGACATGACGGGAAGATTGGATTGACCTTGGAACGGAATCTTTCGCTCAAGGCTTCCCGATGCAGATGAGGTCTCGGGATACCAAATTCCTCCGGCGCTTAAAATTGGGTCAGTAAACTCCGCCTTCCAATCCCGGCGCATTCCATGGAGCGAAAACTGGAACTCCCGAATCGTTGGTAGTTTCGCGGTTTGCTCTTTATCGATAGCTACACGATGAAGCGCTCCGATATATCGAGCTTGATTGTCGGCGTCCTGTTGCAACTGGCGGCTTGCAAGATCTTCCTCAGCGATCAATTTCTGGACGAGGCTGGGGATCGCTGAAACCGTTGCAGGTGTGATCACATACTCGGATACCTGGACACGTCGATTCCGATCCATCACAACGATGCTCATTTCGCTCGGTATTTTGAAAAGCGAATCGGAAATCCCGGTGCGGTCGACCGCGAACGGAAGATCGCAGTTCCATTTCTTAAGGGAATCGGGCAACGACTTGGCTGTTTCTCTTCCCACGAGAAAAATCTGACATTGAGGGGCAAGTTCCTGGTCGACCAAAACCTTCTGGATTTTCAAAAGGTCTTTGGTAAACGCCTCGCTCGAAGGATCTTCGCCTATCCAGCAAAGAATGCTAATAGGTCGTTTCGGCTCCGCGGAATCAAGGAGTCGTTCGCCTCGGGAATCATTTAAATCGAACGGAGGGATCACTTCGCCTAAGATTTTCGTAGAGGCAATCGGTGGCGGCATCACGAACCGCCGGACCGAAATGTCTTCGGTTCTCGTCGGAATCTGCCACTCGCTCCAGTCGATGGATTGATCGATTTTTGGCGAAACGACATCGATCGTGCAGCGAACACCCTTTAGTTCTTCTGCAGGTAGGCCTGGATAAAAAAATGCCGGGGGAAGCTCCATGGTTCTCAGTGTTTTCAATTCGCGATCGATAGCAAGAATCCAGCGAAGATTGGACTTGTCGATTTGAACTCGATCGCAAATGCGTCCATCGACCGTTTCCGGGTTGAGAATTGCGAGCTTGGTGTCTGCTCCTGTCAATTCATTGAGTGAGCCTCGAGAAAGCAATAACTCGATTTGGATCGGCATGCCAACTGGATCTGCAAAAAGGCCACCGAGATTGTCTTGTTGAAGCCAATCAAGATCGATGGTTTCGGGCAATGGACGTACGAGCCGTTGGTTGGGAAATGGATTGGTTGGTCCCGAACAAAAAGCTTCCCAGTTGGTGCTGGTCCAGCAACCGCGAGCGCCATGGGCCGAGATCGCGAGACGATTTGGACGTTCGAAGGCCACCCGAAAGGGCGAGGAAAACGGAGCTGTACCAGGAACCGAAATCGTGAGTTGGGCTTGGTCCGAGTACTTGGTTGCGTCTCGATAAACACGAAGGGATTCCTCCAAAAGTTGTTTCGCGTCTTCGGGGGCAGCTTGGTTTTGGGAGCCAACAACGGGTTTTTGGGTGACAGCGGATTCAGCAGACTTGGAACCACCTCCTGTCGCTTTGTTACTTACCGAATTGGAATCGCCATTGGTGCAGCCGATTAGCAAGCTAATTCCAGCGAGGAAAGAACCCCAGATCCATTGTTTGGCTTGGAAGGGAATGAGCATGGGTTGCATTGGGTGAGCTTAGGGGTGTTCAGAATGGCTTTAGCAATAGCCCAGGATTTGGGGGGCGTATCCGAAATTCGGAGGTCCCTAACCTGATGGCCATGCAGATTATAAAGGGATTCGATCAATGGATGCAGCCACCTTGGTGCATTCGCCGTGAGCCTTGAAGTTGACATCGGGTGGACATGAATTTGCTAGCGTTGGCAAAAATGAATCTTCGGCTAGTGTTTGCTGACCGGAATGCCGAAATCAGGACATAAGGGGTGCTCTCTGAAAACCGTAGATTTCTTTAGAGGCAGCAGCCGTGGACTGAGGCCACGAGCAACCTTGGAATGACAACTCCCATGAGCTCGGATATTCCATGAGACTCGTCGATAGCGTCAAAATGCGAGAACGCGGAGGCTATCGCTCGGAGGGCTGCCGGATTTTGGCCGTCTTGGGTGTTTCGATCAGCGTCGGCTTGTCGCTGTCTGGTTCGACACTAGAGGCTCAGCAGATCGATTCTGGTCCCAGTGTCTCTCGACATGATGGCGTTGAGGGAACGAGCAGTCGGGAAGCGAAGGTAGCTGCGATACGTTCGATTCCTTTTGATCAATTGACCCCAGAAGCTTCCCAGCGGCTACGTGTTATTGCAGAGGACGCGAGCTATTTCCGGCGTATGCCGACTCAAACCGTTGAGTGCGATCCGGAGATGTACGCGTTTTTGGTCCGTCATCCTGAGGTGGTGGTCAATATCTGGGATGTGATGGGAATCACTCGAGTTACTCTGGACCGCATCGGTGAGTATCAACTAAGCGGTGATGATGGAGCTGGGACCAAGTGCAAAATGGACTTGGTTTATGGTAGCGACACTCTCCACGTGTACCAGTCAAATGGCGGTTATCAAGGAAATCTCTGGGCCCGCGAACTCAAGGGTCGGTGCGTAGTTGTGTTGCACAATCGGCCGGTCAAGTTAGCAGATGGTCGACCGGGAATGATGGCTTGGATGGATGCCTTCATGAAACTGGAAAACGTCGGAGCGGATTTGGTCGTGAAGACACTGGGGCCTTTGGTTGCAAAGACAGCGGATCACAACTTTGTTGAGTGCGCAGGTTTCTTTTCACAGATTTCGCAAACGGCGCGAACAAACCCGCAAGGTTTAGAACAGGTCGCCCAACAGTTGCATAGGGTCTCTCCACAGGTGCGTGATCAGTTCATCAAAACATCGATCGCAGTCGCCTTGCGAGCATCGAAAAATGCATCCCCAAACCTACCGACCAGTTCGCTGGATGTTTCGTCGACTCGACGGATTGCCCAAGCCAAGGGAGAAGGAAATCGCATTGGTTCCGATGGTAAGGATCGGGAGGCAATGGATGCACGAGACGATTCGCCAACGCTTCGACTCATCCATGATGACAATGCATCTGACCTTCGCGGCATGCCAAGATAGTTTGACCAACCAAACCGTTTTGCAAGGGGAGTCGAACAGGGGATGAAAACACAAAGAGCTATCCTAAAATAAGGATAGCTCTCGTGCTTTTATCATCGACTAAGCAATTATCTCAGTCGTGCGTTTCTCGTTGGTCTAGAACAACTCTTCTAGGATTTCGTCGAGGGCTGCGGAAAACTCTGCATGGTTTTCCTTGGTTTCCGTTTCCCGAGTGTCGGCCGCTGACCAGTCGAGCCACGTTTCAGGAAGTGCTGGTCCAAAGTCGTTTCCGATTCGAGCCAATGCACTGTCGAGCGACTGAGCCTTCGCGACACCGCTAGTCGCGGCGGCGATGGAACGTTGGATTGTTCCATTGGAGTTCGACGATCCGTCGGTTGGCGCTGGTGTATTCGATGCGGGAATCCAGAGATCCTCGCCCGCACCCTCGCCTTCACCTTCACCACTTCCGGACTTGCCACCCGAGTTGATGAAGCTGATCACTGCGAGGACGTCCAAAGGTCCGATGAATCCATCGCTATCGACATCGAGGTATGGTGGAACTGAAGTCGGTGGCAACGGCGGACGACTTGGCAATCCAGAGTTGACGTAATTCACGATTTGGAGAACGTCGATCGGCGACACGAACCCATCTGCATTGACGTCATACCGATTGTTTGGATTGGTATATGGGTTGTTGCTGATGGTGATCATGTAGTCTTCGACTTCACCGTCCAGAGCTTCGCCGATTGGCGAGTTGACCGCGGCTAGATCGCTGCTGAGTCGAATTCGTGCGGCGATTGGAGTACCCGTCTTGCTACCGGCTGGAACGTTGAACGTAATCGGAGCGTTGACACCGTTTACGATTCGTCCCGGGATACTGATTCGTTCGCTCGAATCGAAGACGCCGTTTCCGTTGAAGTCCACCCAAGCACTTGCGTAACCAGGTCGAGCCACCGAGACGCCTTGGACGGTCAGTTGCATGGTTCCAGCGAATCCAGCAATGACCGTGCCGAAGGTGACACCGTCGTCGAGGTCGCCATCAGGGACACGTGCATCAGGATCTGCGGTTACGGTGGCACCGAGTGAGAATCCATCGACGATCTTGTGTCGAGGGCCGTTATTGTCGCGCTTGCTAGCGTAAGCTGGATCTGGAGCATCACCATAATCGTAGCCTTCGCCTAGGAAGATATTGATCAAGGTTTCGCCGTTGAGTTCGGAGGCACGCATCGCGTTGCCTGCCTTGTCGCGGATGCCAGATACGGATTCCGCACCAACGCCCGAGATTCCTTGCGAACCTTCGATGAAGACTCGATTGCCGAGCAGTGTCGTATCGATGCCAGTCAGGTTCGCTGCGATCAACGCATCGGCGATCACTTCGGCGACTTGGCTGGTGTCCTTGACGGTAGCCAAATCGATTGCGATCGGATTGGTTGTCACGCGGCCTGGGACGCCGACGACTTCAAGTACCGTGCTGGTGGCTTGGATGCGGATATCTGAATCTGTGCCGACAGCAATGTAGCCACCTGTCGTGAAGCTCGAAGTCAGCCCGAGTCCGGCAGCATTAATCGCAGCGACGATCAATCCCGCCTGTTGGTCCACCGAGGTTGTATTGAGCGGAACCAGAGTGTTTCCGAGGGTTACGACACCATCCGAGTCGAGTTCAAAGACAACTGTCTTGTCACCGCGTTGGATCGAGAATCGTTGACCATCACGGAGGTTTTCAGGTAGACCGTTATTGGTTGGGATCCGGAGTCCATAGGTTGGGGTGACGCCCGTTGCACCCGATGAGGTGACCCGGCTATCTTCGGCAACGAAACGGATCAGGTTGCTCCCCGTGATCTGCATGCTGCCGGACCCGATCGACTGGATCGCCAGTTTAAGATTAACAGATGCCACAACATTCGCGACGCGTTCTGCCAATGCCTCAGGTGGTTCCTGATTGGAGAATCTCACAGCGACGTTGCCGGTGCGAACCTTGTCATCGCTATCGAATTCGAACGTCACGCGTCGGAACCCATCGTCGATTCGGAAGATTGTTCCGTCGACAACCGTGTTGGTGAAGCCGTCGATGGAGGCTGGAACACGAAGCTTCAAACCGGTATCGATTTCGAAGTAGTTCGGTTTTCCGCTCGCATCTAGGACACTGTATGTCGTGCCATCGATAAGGGCATTCGGTGCAACCTTGAATGAGG